>JAZOSE010000097.1:0-36747 GCA_045656965.1 Eubacteriales bacterium | reverse complement strand
ACATCTCCGTGAAGGGGAAAATGAGTGCGCGCCTATCTGTCAAGAGCGATTGCCCCGACACCTGCTTCTATATGCGCGTCTACCTTGCGGGAGAGGGTGGCGATTACGGGCTTCGCGACGATATCACCCAAATATCGAATTTCACGAAGGACTATCGCGAGGGCGACACGGTGGAGATCTCCTTCACCTTTGACGAGCACGCCTTCCTTATCAAAAAGGGAGAGCGCCTTCGCATCGATATTTCTTCCTCGGCTTTTCCGCTATACGTGCCTCATACCAACCAAAAAGGTCTTTTTTCGGAAAAGACCACCGCACGCGTGGCGCACAACACTGTGATCTTTACGGGCTCGGAGCTTGTCCTTCCCATTGAATAATAAGGAGAAAGCAATATGAAATGCGTCCATCTTGATTTCCATACCAGCCCCCTTATTGAAAACAACGGCAGGGATTTTAACAGGGAAGACTATATCCGCACCATTCGTGACGCGCATATCGATCTTATGACCGTTTTTGCCAAGTGCCACCACGGATATTGCTACTATACCACCAAGGTTGGCGAGATGCACCCTCATCTCTCCTTTGACCTTCTCGGCGCCCAGCTGGAGGCGATTCGCGCGGCGGGTGCCAAGGCGCCCGTGTATATCACGATGGGCTGGTGCAAAAAGGACGCGGACGAGCATCCCGAATGGCGCCAAGTTCCCTTTGGCGGCAAGACCTCCCATGAGCGCCCCGTGCACGACGACGAGGAGCCGATCTATCACTGCTGCTGGGAGCGCCTTTGCCCCGTCGGCGGTTACAAAAAGCACCTTGTCGAGCTTACCCACGAGATCTGCCAAAATTACGACGTTTCCGACGGTGTTATGTATGACATCTGCTTTATGGGCGAGGAGTGCGTGTGCGACGACTGCACGAGGGAAATGAAAAAAAGAGGGCTTGATCCCGAAAAGCTTGAGGATGCGCGCACCTATTTCCGCGACGGTCGCATTGCGCTTATGAAGGAGCTTACAGGCATCGTGCAAAGCTACTACCCGAACACCAATGTTTTTTACAACGGCGGTGCGAACCAAAATAAACCCGAATATCATCCCTATCAAACACACTTTGAGCTTGAGGACCTTCCTACCGCTTGGGGCGGGTACGACTTTATGCCCCTTCGCGCCAAATTCTTTGAGCGCTACGGAAAATTCTTCCTCGGCATGACAGGCAAGTTCCATCACGCGTGGGGTGAGTTCGGCGGCTTCAAAAACAAGGAAGCCCTTCGCTACGAGTGCGCCGATATGCTCAGCCTCGGTTCTTCTATCTCCGTCGGTGACCACCTGCACCCCCTCGGCAGACTTGACGCAAGCACCTACGCCGTCATCGGTCACGCCTTCGCGTATTCGGAAAAGATCGAAAAATATTCCGAAAACACCCGCGCTTACACCGATCTCGCTATCTGGATGAGCCACACGAACGCCGACCTCGGCTGCTCGAAGCTGCTCCAAACGATGCACCTTGAATACGACGTGCTTGACGCGGGCGACGATCCTTCGCCCTACAAGTGCATCATTCTTCCCGACGCTGTGCGCCTTTCGGACAGCGACAAGGCAAGCCTTGCCGCCTTTGCGAAAAACGGGGGCACGCTGATTATAAGCGGAGATAGCCTCTTTGACGGTCTTGCTATCACGAAAAAGGGTCGCTCTCCCTATGATGCCGACTTTATCGCCGCTCCCGTCGACGAGATCACCACCCCCTTCCTTTCCTACACGAGCGCCTTTATCACCGAAAGCGACGGCGAGGTCTGGGCGAAGGTCCACGAGCCCTATTTCAGCCGCACCTTCGGTCACTTCTGCGGACATAAGAATACGCCCTTTAAGGAAGAGCCTGCCGCATATCCCGCCCTTGTGAAGAAGGATAGCGTCCTTTATTTTGCGCACCCTGTCTTTGAGGCGTATAACGCCTCGGGTAACTACGTTTTGCAGCGCTATATCGTTGGTGCTATCGAGCGCGTTTATAAAAAGCCACTCTCCTTTAACTATTACCCCTCATCGGGCAGAGTGCGCCTTCGCAAGAGCGAAAAGGAAGGCTTCTATGCGCTCCACCTGCTCTACGCACCACCCGTCAACCGCGGTAACGTGTGTCTGCTTGAGGATTTCCCCCCGCTTTTTGAAACGAGCGTTTCCGTGTCGTTGCCCGAAGCGGTCAAGCGTGTTCGCCTTGAGCCGAGCGGCAAGGAAATTTTCTTCGACCAAAAGAACGGCACTCTCACCTTCACCGTTCCCAAAATTCAGCTTCACGGGCTTGTTGTAATCGAATACTAAAACACAAAGAGGAAAAACGAATGAGTAATAATATCGTATCCGTAATGGAAGCGCAAAAGAACATTGCGCTTATCGCACACGATGGTAAAAAGCAAGAGCTGATCGAGTGGTGCTTAAAAAATAAAGCCGTTCTTGAGCATCATTTTCTCTGCGGCACGGGAACGACCGCAAAAATGGTCGCTGAGCGCACGGGGCTTCCCGTTCGCGGCTTCAACAGCGGTCCTTTAGGCGGTGACCAGCAGATCGGAGCCCGCATTGTCGACGGTAAGATCGACGCTGTCATCTTCTTCTCCGACCCCTTGACCGCACAGCCCCACGACCCTGACGTCAAGGCGCTCCTTCGCATCGCACAGGTGTATGACATTCCGATTGCCAACAACCGCGCCACCGCAGATTTTATCATCACAAGTCCTTATATGGACACCCCTTATTCGCACGAGCTGCCCGACTTCCGCGGCGCCGTCGCCGAAAGAGCAAAAACCCTCTGAAAAAATCCGAAGCCGCCAAGGAATTTTTCTTGGCGTCTCAAAGCTTTTGACCATAGGCAAAACCAATATAAAAAGTCCGAGAAGGGTGACCTTCTCGGACTTTGCTTTTAGAAAAATGCAAGAGCTGTTAAAAGTGGCATCGTGAAGATGGATAAAAGCGTGGAGACCGTAACGAGTCGGCTCACGTAGGGTGCGTCGCCGTCGTACCTTTCGGCAAACATACACGACGAGGACGCCGCGGGTGCCGCCGCCATAATAACGGTAACAAGCACCACCGTTTCGCTGACGGAAATGCCAATGAGCTTCAAAAGGTGAATGATCCCCAGCACCGCCAAGGGAAGGATCAGGTGGCGAAGCGAGAGAAAGAGATAGAGATATCCGTCGCGGAAGGTGCCCTTCCATTTGGTGTCCGCAAGGCGAAGCCCTATCACCAGCATAGAAAGCGGCGCAACCAGCCCCTTGAGCATCGTAAGGCTGTCAAATATTAAGGCAGGGAGCTTGTTTTCAATGGGCAAAAAGAAGAAGATAAGACCAAGTGCCGCCGCGATCGTAACGGGGTGAAAGAGCGCATTGCGAAGCGAGCGGAGCATAAGGCGCCCCGTTTGCCTTTTGGAATCCGTTTCTCCGTCTCCGTCCGTATCCTTGCCGACCGTACAGATAAAGACGCCGAGTGACCACAGCACAAGATTAAAGGTCATGTTATATATTGAGGCGTAAAGCGTTGCCTCGTTTCCCAGCACCGCATCGATGAGAGGAATTCCCAAGAACGCCGCGTTGGAAAAAATGGTCGCCATGCGAAGCATTCTGCCCTTGCGGTCATCGGCACGGCGATAGCATACAAGCGACACAAGAATAAACACCGCGTGCGCAATGAAGGAGAAGAGAAGCACCCAAAGGCAGTTGATAAAGATCTCCTTGGAGTAGCCCCTCAAATACGCGAGGAAGATCAGTGCGGGCTGTGCAATGTATAATACCAGCCCCGAAATTCCCTTGCCGAAGCTATCGGGTACAAGGTGGCATTTTTTAAGGATAATGCCGGGCACCATCATCAAAAAGAGAATGGCAACCTGAAAAATAAGTCTGCTTACGATCTCTTGCATTGTTTTTTCCTTTTTCGTTATATGGAGATATTATAGCGGTTCTTTTGCAAAATGTCAATATCAAATTACTTTGAATTGCTTTAAATTACTTTAAAATGCGAAAAATCCGTTCTACAAATTCGTCGCAGTCTTTTTTTGTGCTCGTGATGCCGAGGCTTGCGCGCACCGTGCCGCATTCGTGCGTGCCGAGTGTTTTGTGGGCTAAGGGCGCACAGTGGAAGCCCGCGCGTACGAAAACGCCTGCATCGCTGAGTGCCTCGGCGATCTCGCTGGGAGCAAGTCGGTCGTGCGTAAAGGAAAAAACGCCGTTTTTGGGCGGCAGAGCATCCGTTAAGCGCACACCGCCAAGCGCAGAAAGCTTCTCAAAAAGATATGCGGAAAGCTCCAAAAGGTGCGCCTCGGCGTCGAGCGGCGCGGGAAGCTCGTTTATCGCCGCCCCAAGCGCCAATATTGCGGGAACGGGAAGCGAGCCTGCCTCATATCTTTCGGGGAGCGTGTCGGGCATCGTGGGATCGTGTGAAAACGATCCGCTCCCACCGAGAAGAAAAGGGGGCAGAAGGCGCTCCGTTTCAAAAATGGCAAAGCCCGCGCCAAGCACACCGAAAAGCCCCTTGTGCGCGGGCGCGCACAAAATATCCACGCGCTCCTTCCGTACGGAAATGGGAATATGTCCCGCGCTTTGCGCAGCGTCAAGAATAAAAAGAATATTTCTTTTTCGGCAGAAGTCTCCGATCGCCCGAATAGGAAGAACACGCCCACACACGTTCGAGGCGTGCGTTGCCACCAAAGCCACGGTGTTTTTCTTCACGTAGTGCGAAAGCATGGTCTCCGAAACACTGTCGCTGGGAAAAACGTCATAGCTGATCTTTCCCTCGCGTCTTAAATGCTCTAACGGGCGAAGGGTGGCGTTGTGCTCAATGTCCGAGCAAAGAAAATGACCGCCCTTTGCCGCCGCGCAAAAGATTGCCATATTGAGCGCGGCGGTTGCCCCCGACGTAAAAACAACGCGTTCGGGAGAGGACGCGTCAAAGAATTGGGCAAGGGTCTCTCGAACCTCGTAAACGCTCTCCGCCGCGCGCACGGCAAGGGCGTGTGCGCTTCGCCCCGGGTTGCCCGCCGCCTCGGTCAAGGCGTAAAAAATCGCGTCCTTCACGGTGGCGGACTTCGGGAAGGAGGTTGCCGCGTGGTCCAGATATATAAGGTCAGATAAGCTCATAGGAGTAGCCGAGGCGGCGAAGCGCCTCCGTTACGGAAAGAACGTCGGATCTTTTGACCTTGAGTCCCCAAATACAGCCCTCGCGGCGTGTTTCTACCTTGGTCAAGCGCGTGCTGAGGGATTCCTTCAAAAGCTCTCTCCTTGCGCGCGAGGCAAGCGTCACGGAGCCGATCTTTATTAGCCGTTCCATCATAGTTCGTGGCTCCTTTCGTGTAGTTTAGCGCGGCTTTTTGCCGCGGCATCCCTTAGGATACACTATCATTCTATGCACCGAAAAGGGAATGCGCCTCGGGAAACGGAGGCGTATTTTGCATATAATTATTATAAATTTATTATAAAATGTGCTAAAAGTATAGACAATGAGAAAAAAATATGATAAAATATTTAAATAAAGCGAGAGATGGGAGGACGTATGAGGATTTATAGCCTTTATGACGGCGGATACGGTAGTATGTGCTACCTCGTCTCTGACGACGGAAACGAAAACGCCGTTTTGATCGACCCCTCCGTTTCCTATGCTCGCGCGATCGCCTCTGTCGGCGGCACGATGCCCAAGATCTCTGCCATTCTTTTAACGCACGGTCACTTTGACCACATCCTCTTTCTTGACGAATGGCGGGAAAAAACGGGCGCGCCCGTATGCATCTCGCGGGAGGACGCCTCAATGCTTGGAAATCCCGAGCTTAGCTGCTACCGTATGTTTTTCGGTGAGGACAAGGTCCACGCCGACGCTGAGCGCATATTAGAGGAGGGGGAGGAGATCTCCTTCGGAAAAGAAAAGCTCCGCGTCTACAAGGTGCCGGGGCACACGGCGGGCTCGCTTATTTTTGAAGGCGACGGTGTGCTTTTCACGGGCGACACCGTATTTGCCTACGGCGGATACGGAAGATACGATCTTCCGAGCGGCTCCGCACAGCATCTTGCCCGAAGCCTGCACCGAATTTTTACGGAGTTTCCCCCGTCCTATCGCATTTATCCCGGTCACGGCTCGCCCTCCACGCTGAAGGATGAGCGCCCCCTTCACCACGTTTAAACTCGTATGCCCCACGCGGCAGAAAGGACTATAAAAAACTGTTATGGAAGAGATCAAATCCAATTTTATTCACGACGAGATCGACGCCGACCTTTCGGCAAATCCCGAGCTGAAGATCCACACGCGTTTCCCCCCCGAGCCCAATGGCTACCTGCATATCGGTAGCGCTAAGGCGATCTGGATCAACGCCGCAACCGCGAAAAAGTACGGCGGTCTTTTCAACCTTCGCTATGACGATACCAACCCCTCCAAGGAGGACAACGAGTTCGTTGAGACTATTCTTGAAGACTTAACTTGGCCCGGTGCCGCACCCACGGGCGGTATTTTCTACGGCTCGGACTATTTTGATAAGTGCTACGAGTTCGCCGTCAAGCTCATCAAGGACGGCAAGGCGTACGTTTGCGATCTTTCGGCAGACGAGCTGCGCGAATACCGCGGCACGCTTACCGAGCCCGGAAAGAATAGCCCTTATCGCGAGAGAACGGTAGAAGAGAACCTTGACCTCTTCGAGCGTATGAAGAACGGCGAATTCCCCGACGGAGCAAAGACCCTTCGCGCGAAGATCGATATGGCATCGCCCAATATGAATATGCGCGACCCCGCCATTTACCGTATCCTTCACACCGACCATCACCGTCAGGGAAATAAGTGGTGCATCTATCCCCTTTACGACTACGCGCACCCGATTCAGGATGCTCTTGAGGGCATCACCCATTCGCTTTGCTCGATCGAGTTTGAAAACCACCGTCCGCTTTACGACTGGGTTATTGAGAATATCGGCTTCGAGAAGCGCCCCAAGCAGCGTGAGTTTGCGCGCCTCAACGTCACCCACACCGTAATGAGCAAGCGTTACCTCCGTAACCTTGTGGAAACGGGTCTTGTCGACGGATGGGACGATCCTCGTATGCCCACCCTTTGCGGTCTGCGCCGCCGCGGCTACACGCCCGCGTCTATCTTTGATTTCGTTTCCCGCGCGGGCATCGCCAAGGCGTACAGCGTTGTGGACATCGAGCTTCTTGAGCACTGCATCCGTGAGGAGCTTAACGAGAGCGCACCGCGCCGTATCGCTGTGCTTCACCCCATCCGTGTGACCGTTACCAACTACCCTGAGGACAAGGTTGAGTATTTTGATCTTCCCAACCATCCCCAGCACCCCGAAATGGGAACGAGAAGCGTGCCCTTTACGCGCGAGCTTTATATTGATGCCGACGACTTCGCCGAGGTACCCCCTCCGAAGTTCTTCCGTTTGAAGCCCGGCGGAGAGGTTCGCCTTATGGGTGCGTATATCATTCGCTTTGAGGAGCTTGTTAAGGATGAACAGGGCAATATCGTAGAGATCCGTTGCACCGCTGACTTGGAAACGAGAAACGGAAATCCCATCGACGGCAGAAAGATCAAGGGAACGATCCACTGGCTCTCCCGCGCTCACGCCGAGGATGCTACCGTGAAGCTCTACGACAACCTCTTTACGCTTGAGAACGTTGCCGAAATGCCCGAGGGCAAGACCTACGGCGACTATTTAAATCTTGCTTCGGTCGAAACGATCGAGCACGCAAAGCTCGAGGCGGCTTTAAGCGGTGCCGAAAACGGTGAGCGCTTCCAGTTCGTCCGCACGGGCTACTTCATCAAGGACACCAAGCACGAGGGCACCTACAACCGTATCGTAGGGCTCAAGGATTCCTTTCCCAAAGCCGCAAAATAATCCTCGCGTTTCTCCCCCCAAAAAAGAAGAGATATAAAGGATTTTGTAATGATGCAAAAAAAGTTTAAGCATATTCGACTGATCAGCTGGGCTCTTAAAATCGCCTTAGACCTCGCCGTGCTCGTGATTGCCTCCTTGCTTTCCGTCTATATTGTAAGAGAGGGAGGTCTTTGGGGACACGAGAGCCGTATCTTCGTTTGGACGGTCTTGCACGCCATCATCGCCGCCGCGGCGTTCTTGGCGTTTGGCTTCTACCGAATTGCGTACCGCACCTTCGGTGTCGTGGATATGGTGAGGCTTGGACTTTCTTTTGTCTTTATCTTTGCTCTTGAATGTGTCATAGCGCTGACGGATAGCTTCGTGGATTTCTTCCACGGATTCCTTTTCACCGTGTTCTTCTTTTGCGGTGTCTGCGCCCTGCGCTTAGCCTTCCGCCTTCGTATAGCGCTCTCCCGTCACTATTTGCATATGAATGCCAAGGAGCGTGCCGTTATCGTCGGCGCGGGATATGCGGGCACAGCGATCATTCGTGAGCTGCAAGGCACCAACAAGGTTGCTATCGTCCCCGTTGCCGCTGTTGACGACGACCCGATGAAGCAAAACCTAACGGTGTCGGGCGTTAAGGTCGTCGGCACGGTCAATGACGTTGTCGACGTTGTGAAAAAGTATAACGCCACGCGCATTTTCGTCACGATGCCCTCTGCGTCACCCAAGACCATCAGCGAGGTTCTTAAAAAATGCCAGAAGGCAGGCGTGCCCGTACAAAAGCTTCCGGGTCTTTACCAGCTTGCCGCCGGTACCGTTTCGGTCAGCAAAATGCGCGACGTAGAGGTTGCCGACCTTCTTGGCAGAGAGCAGATCAAGGTCAATCTTGACGAGATCATGGACTATCTTGAGGACGAGATCGTTCTCGTTACGGGTGGCGGCGGCTCCATCGGAAGCGAGCTTTGCCGTCAGATCGCCACCAAGCGCCCCCGTCAGCTCATCATTTTCGATATTTACGAAAACAACGCTTACGACATCGAGCAGGAGCTAAGAAGAAAATATCCCGCACTTAACCTTCTCGCCCTCATCGGAAGCGTTCGCGACGAGGGAAAGATCGAGTCCGTTTTTGCAAAATACAAGCCGACGATCGTATTCAACGCCGCGGCGCACAAGCACGTTCCCTTGATGGAAACGAGCCCCTGTGAGGCGGTGAAAAATAACGTATTCGGTACGCTTAACGTCGCACGCGCGGCGGATAGACACGGCGTTCTTCGCTTCGTGCAAATATCCACCGACAAGGCGGTCAACCCGACCAACGTAATGGGAGCCACCAAGCGTATTTGCGAAATGATCATTCAAACGATCGGTCGCCATTCAAGAACCAACTTCGTTGCCGTTCGTTTTGGTAACGTGCTTGGCTCTAACGGAAGCGTGATCCCGCTTTTCAAGCGCCAGATCGCCGAGGGCGGTCCTATTACCGTCACGCATAAGGACATCATTCGCTACTTTATGACCATTCCCGAAGCGGTCAGCCTCGTGCTTCAAGCAGGCGCGTACGCGAGGGGCGGCGAGATCTACGTTCTCGATATGGGTGAGCAGGTGCGTATCTACGACCTTGCCGAAAACCTGATCCGTCTTAGCGGCTACGAGCCCTTTGTGGATATTGACATCGTTTGTACGGGTCTTCGTCCCGGCGAAAAGCTCTACGAGGAGCGCCTGATGGACGAGGAGGGAATGCAAAAAACCGCCAACGAGTCTATCAGCATCGGCAAGCCTCTCGATATTGACGAGGAAGCCTTTTTCGCAAAGCTTGACGCCTTAAAGGCGGCGGCATATAATGAAACCGAGGAAATGAAGGAGCTGGTTCACGACTTAGTTCCCACCTATACCGTCGATAAGGACGGCAAGGGCGTTGTCCTCACCAAATAATCTTATGGGCTACTCAAGCGAGTAGCCCATTTTGCCACAAAAGTTATTTTTACAAAAAGGAGGGAATACTAATGATAAAGAAAAGCGCCTTGCTCTCTTCGCGTTTGACGCTTGCATTTTTGCTTTTTTCGTCAGTTGTGTTTATTTTCTTAAATTCCCTCACCTCTGCCGCCGCTTCGGCAGAAAACAGCGGCATTGCCTTTTCCTTTCTTTCCCGACTTTTCGGCTTTCTGCCGTTTTTTACGCACGCCCTTCTTCGCAAGGTGGCGCATTTTGCCGAGTACGCGCTCCTCGGCTTTCTTTCCCTTTTCTTCCCACGCGTTTTCTTAAAGGGGAAGAGAAGGGAGTATTTTGCCCTTTTGCCCTTTGGACTTCTGATCGCGAGTGCCGACGAGATTTTGCAGTTTTTTTCTCCCGGCAGAGTGCCGCTCTTTACCGACGTGCTGATCGATCTTGGCGGCTTTCTTTTCGGACTTCTTTGCGCGCTTCCGTTTCAGTATTTTTGGTGTAAAAGGAGAGCCTTATGAAAAAGCCGATTGCCCTTTTAAAAAAGATATACGGTGCCTTGCCGCTTGCCTCTCGCGTTTTCGTTTTCATCGGCATAGCGGCTCTTTTTATGCATATTATTTCGTTTTTGCTTGCGCCTGCCGCCGATTTTCTCGGAAAAACCGTAGGCGCCGCCACGCGTACGCTCCTCGGCTATGCCGGCACACCCCTTCCGTTTTCCTTGGCGGAGATGCTTCTTTTGGGGCTTCCCCTATGGATAACGTTCGCCGTTTTTCTTGTGCGCCGCTATCTTAAAAAGGGCGGATATGCCCTTCGCGCCATCGCCTTCGTTCTTTCCCTTTTGCCTCTTCTTTATTCGCTTTTCGTTTTTATGCTGGGCTTTGGGTATCTCTCAACGCCGCTTGCAGATCGACTTTCGCTTGAAAAAAAGGAAAGCCCCTCGGCGCAAGAGCTGTACGAGGCGGGGGCTTATTTCGCCGCCGAAGCCGAAAAGGAGCTTTCATTTATCACCTTTTCCGAAAACGGCGAGAGCGTTATGCCGCTTTCGCACAGAGAAATGAATAAGGCGCTTCGCGAGGGCTATCGCGCGCTTTCGGATAAATACGCCTTCATTTCCGTGCCCGCCCCCACAAAGGCGGTGCTTTTAAGTAAGCCTATGGCGTATACGGGCATCACGGGCGTGTACTCCTTCTTTACGGGAGAGAGTAACCTATGCACCTATTACCCCGATTTCAGCACCGTTTTCACTGCGTCGCACGAAATGGCGCATGCGGCAGGTATCGCCCGCGAGGACGAGGCGAATTTCGTCGCCTTTTTGGCGCTCGCCGAGTCCGACGAGGCGTATTTCCGTTACAGCGCGCACGTAAACCTTTTGCAGTACACGCTCGCCTCTCTCTACCGCGCCGACCGCGAGCTTTACGCCACACTCTTTGCCTCGCTTTCGTCAAGCATCAAGAGCGAATTTCGCGCCTATAACCTCGCCGTCGACGAGGTCGACGGCTCCTTCGTCCGCGATATTGCCGAAAGTGTCAACGATGCTTATTTAAGCACGATGGGAACGGAGGGCACGGTCAGTTACTCTCTCGTCGTGCGCCTCGGCGTTGCCTACGCGCAAGAAAAGGCGGCACGGTAGCTTCTCAAAAAGTCCTTAACCGAAAAACACGGATAGAAAAGAAATTATCCGTGTTTTTTCTTTTTGAGAAGGGCGTTCTCTCATCACTTTTTACCCCTTTTCGCATACGATGATAGAAAAGGAGGCGTAGAAATGACATACCGTATAAAGGGCGGCGAGTCGCTTCGGGGAAGCATCACCGTCAGTGGCTCAAAAAACGCCGCCTTACCTATTCTTTTTGCCTCTCTCCTTACAGAGGAGGAGGTAACGCTCTTTGGAGTTCCCGACATTGGCGACGTTAGAAAAACGCTCTCTCTGTTCGCTAAAATGGGTGCCACAGCCTCTTTTTCGGGCGGCACTCTCAAAATAAACGCAAGGCATCTTTGCCGCCCCACGGGAAAGGAGGAGGAGATCGGCGCCTTGCGCGCCTCGTCTTACCTTTTGGGCGCGGGGATTTCGCGCTTCGGTGCTGTTAAAATGACCTATCCCGGCGGTTGCAATTTTGGAACGCGCCCCCTCGATATTCACCGCCGCGCACTAGAAGCGCTGGGGGCTCGGTGGGAGGAAAACGAGCAGGGGATCATCCTTAGCGCAAATCGTCTTTCGGGCGGAGAGATCGCTTTAAGATACCCCTCTGTCGGCGCTACCGTTAACGCACTGCTCGCCGCGGTGGGGGCTGAGGGCGTTTCCGTTATTCGCGGATACGCGGGCGAGGGGCATATCACCTCGCTTTTGCGCTTTTTAAGAAAAATGGGCGCGGATATCACTGTAAACGCCGCCGCCATCACCGTGCGCGGCGGAAAACGGCTTCACGGCTGTGCCTTCACCGTTCCGCCCGATGAGATAGAGGCGGCAACCTTTCTTCTTGGCGGCGCGCTTCTCAAAAGTGAGATCTCGGTTTGCGGCATTTCCCCCGTTCCGCTCTCTCCGCTTCTTTCGGTCTTTGAGCGTATGGGCATCGCGTACGCCCTCGGTGAGCGGAGCGTGACGGTATTAGGCGGTGAGGGGAAGCGCATCAGCATCTCTTGCGCCCCATACCCCGCCTTTCCTACCGATCTGCAACCCCTTTTGTCCGTTCTTCTTTCCTCGCAAAAGGGGGGGAGCATCACTGACCGCGTTTGGCGCGGACGTTTTTCCTACGTGAGCGAGCTTGCAAAAATGGGCTTTTCCGCAAGAGAAAGAGAGGGAACGCTTCGCGTTTTCCCCTCGGTACTCTACGGCGCTCGCCTTCGGGCGACAGACCTTCGCGGCGGCGCCGCTATGGTGCTCGCCGCTCTTTCGGCGAAGGGTGAGAGCCTCGTTGAAAACACCGTGCTTGTCGAGCGTGGATACGAGCAATTCCTCAGAAAATGGAAAACGCTCGGCGCGTCGGTCGAGCGTTTTTAATCGGATTATCTTTTTGCTCTGTGCCTTTTCGGTCGCCTGCGCGTGCTTAGCACGCCACCAAGCACGGATAAAAGAAGCATAGCCGTATAAAGCACGAGGCTTTTAAAAAGGGAAAAGTTGCCGTCCTTAAAAAGAAACGAAAAGAGAAACAGCATACCTATAAATGCAATGCCGAAAACTAAGCCCGACAATGCGCCACCGCCCCCCGCCTTTGAGGAAACGATACCGCCCAAAAGTGAAGACAGAGAAGGCAACAGCACGCCGAAGAGGGCGATCCACCTGCTTGGGCTTTCCGTGCGCAAAAGAAGCGCTGAGCAGAGCGACAGCGTAAAAAGGGAAAAGGCAAGCGTAAACAAAAGCGCAAGCACAGCTCCGCGAAAAAGCCTCTTGCCGCCCTTGTCGGAAATATAAGCGTGACTCATAAAAATAACCTCCGCATAACTCTTAGTAAAGAATATGCGGAGGCTTTTTTCTTTATTCCTTGTCTTCGGTCTCGTTTTCGGGCTTCGTAAAGTCGTCCTTGAGCGCGGGAGCGTCCTCGCTTGCGGCGGGCTTTTCTACGGGCTCGTTCGCCTTTACGGTAACCTCACGAATAGCACTCTTGAGGAAACGGATCTTGGTTCTGTCCTTGCTGGTGATGATGGTGATGGTGTCGTTCTTGATGCTGATAACCTGACCGACGATGCCGCCGATGGTTACGATCTCGTCACCGATCTCGAGAGAATTGCGCATCTGATTGGCTTCCTTCTCCTGCTTCTTCTGGGGACGGATGAGGAAGAAATAGAAGAATACGACGACAAGCACGAGCATACCGATGCTCATCCAGCTCGATGCGGGGTTTGCTGCCTCGCCCTCAGCACCCGTAGCACCGCCCATAGCGCAAGAGCTAAGAGCAAAAACGGATGCGAAAGCGCAAAGCGATAAGAGCGCTGCCTTGAGCGCCTGAAGCTTGCTTTTAAACACAGTTTTAATCTCCTTTAGTTTTTTAAACAACATCTATTATACACCAAGGTTGTGAACAAATCAATGCTTTTTAAATATTTTCCTCAAAGAATTTGGTTTAAATTTCCTCGTTCGGTATTTTTTTGGCGAGAAATGCGTTTTTATACGCTTTTTCCCCGCTTACCTCGCGAATGACCTCGATCCCATCGGGAAGCGAGAATATCTCGTCCTCGCACGAAAGCTCTACCTCAAGGATCGCCTGGCGCGACCAAAAGGGATAAATGTCGATCTCTAAAATATGCTTTCCGTAGGGAAGGGCATAACGCTCCTTTTCTACCGTTCTCGATGCCTTGTCGCGGCGAAGAAGAAGCGCCTCGTATTCCTCAAAAGAGATCTCCCTTTCATACTCCTCGGCTGAGAGCGCGCTTATGCGCACCTTTTTGGTGTAGTAATATACCGTTCTCTCAGCGAAAGCTCTTTTTCTCAGGCGCTCGGTCGCCCCCTTCTCGGCAATCAAATAGGTTTGCTCAATGAGGCTTTTCTCAGCACCCATAGATTGTAGCCACTCCTTGTCGGGGTAGCGGATCAAAAGCTTTCTTTCGCATTCTATCGGCTTTAAGGAAAGGAAGGATAAGAGCGCGTCCCTTTCGTTTTTGACCTTGCCGTCAAGCACCCCGTCAAGTGCGCGCGAAAGAAGCACGCCCATCTCTTTTCCGGGGGCAACACCGCATTTCTTCAAGTCGCCGCCGTCAATCGCCAGCATTTTTAAGGAAATGCGCTCCTCGCCCGCTACAAGCGCTCTTGCCGCAGCCTCCGCTTCAGCTAAGACGTCTTCCTTTTCGAGAGAAAGCGAGGGCATTTGCGCCTCTCTGTCAGCGCGGATCAGTGCCAGCCAGTCAAAAAGAAATTCGTCGCCGTGGCGCGAGCGAAGTCGCGCAAATTGCCTCGTTTTCGGGGCGGGCACGGTGTCGTGCTGGCGGATCAGAAGCAGCACAGCGTCGCGCGTTTTATTGTCAAAGCGCAAGCGCGAGAGTATCCTATCGGCTATTTCCTCGCTCGCCTTGGCGTGCCCGTAAAAATGTCCCTCACCGTCCTCGCCAACGGTAAAGCAGGAGGGCTTTCCAAGGTCGTGCAGGAGCGCCGCAAGGCGCAAAACGGGCGTTGCCTTCACAGCACCCACCGCGCGTACGGTATGCTCCCAAAGGTCAAAGGCATGGTGGTGATTTTTTTGGTCAAGATCAAAGGTCGGCAAGATCTCGGGCAAAACGGTAGCGAGAATATCCTTAAATTCTCTTAAAACCCTCTCCGCCGCCGTGCCGCAAAGAAGCTTCAAAAGCTCCTCACGCACGCGCTCGGGGCTGATAGAAAGGAGCCCATCCTTCATTTTACGCATCGCAAAAAGGGTGCCTTCCTCAATGGAAAAATCCAGCGTAGAGGCAAAGCGCAAGGCGCGCAAAATGCGAAGTGCATCCTCAGAAAAGCGCCGCTCGGGGTCGCCCACCGTGCGGATAATGTGCGCGGCGAGATCCTCTTGTCCACCGAAAAAGTCCTTCACGCCGAGGCTTGGGTGATACGCCATAGCGTTCACGGTAAAATCGCGTCTTGCGGCGTCCTCTTTTAGACTCTTCGTAAAGGTCACCCCCGTCGGGTGTCGCTTGTCGGTGTATTCTCCGTCAATACGATAGGTGGTGATCTCTACGGGCTTTCGCTCAACTAAGACCGTCACGGTGCCGTGCTGAATGCCCGTATCTACCGTGCGAAAGCCCGAAAAGACGCTTTTTATTTCGTCGGGAGATGCCGAGGTCGTCACGTCGTAGTCGTGAACGGGCGCACCGCGAAGCGTATCGCGCACAGCACCGCCAACGACAAACGCCTCATAGCCTTTCTCCTTTAGCGCGTCAAGAGCAACTAAAATGTAAGACGGAACGGAAAACACGGTAAGCACCTCCTTGTAACTCTTTTTACCATTGTAGCACAAGCCGATGAAAAAAACAAGTGCCGAAAACGCGAAAAAAATCGAAAAATATACTTGCATTTGCGTTTTATATATGATATACTATGTAAGCTAAATAAATAATCTTATCAAGAGTGGCGGAGGGACAGGCCCTGTGAAGCCCGGCAACCTGTGAAAACAAGGTGCTAATTCCCGAGAGATGAGATGCTTTTTCGACCTCGGGACTGTCTCGGGGCTTTTCTTTTTCGCTATGAAAGGACACGCTATGAGTAAAATGCTTTTTACATCCGAATCGGTAACCGAAGGGCATCCCGATAAAATTTGCGACAAAATTTCCGACGCGGTGCTCGACGCTATGCTTGCCGCCGACCCTGCCTCCCGCGTTGCCTGCGAGACCTTTGCGACCACGGGTATCATCACCGTTATGGGTGAGATCACCACAAAGGCGGTCGTGGATATCCAGAAAATCGTGCGCGACACGGTAAACGAGATCGGCTATAACAACGCCGCCTACGGCTTTGACTGTAACACCTGTGCCGTTTTGACCTCTATCCACGGGCAGTCGCCCGACATCGCCTTGGGCGTTGATAAGTGCGCCGAAGCAAAATCGGGTGAAATGAAGGACGAGCTTGATACGGGTGCGGGCGACCAGGGTATGATGTTCGGCTACGCCTGCAACGAGACCGAGGAACTGATGCCCCTTCCCATCTCGCTTTCCCATAAGCTCGCTATGCGCCTTACCGCCGTTCGCAAGGAGGGTATTCTTCCTTACCTGCGTCCCGACGGAAAAACGCAGGTCACCGTTGCTTATGAAAACGGCGTGCCCGCATACGTGGATACCGTCGTCGTTTCTTCTCAGCACGCCGAGGAGGTTATGCTTGCGACCATTCGCGAGGATATTATCCGCGAGGTCATTCACGCCGTCATTCCCGCGAGCCTTCTTCGCGAGGACACTAAAATTTACGTCAATCCTACGGGTCGCTTCGTTGTCGGCGGTCCCGACGGTGATACGGGTCTTACGGGCAGAAAGATCATCGTCGATACCTACGGCGGATACGCGCGCCACGGCGGTGGTGCCTTCTCGGGTAAGGACCCCACGAAGGTAGACCGCTCCGCCTGCTATGCCGCCCGTCACGCGGCAAAGAACGTCGTTGCCGCAGGCATTGCCGATAAGTGCGAGGTTCAGTTGGCGTACGCCATCGGCGTTGCGCGCCCCGTTTCGGTTATGGTCGATACCTTCGGTACGGGTAAGGTCGCCGACGAGAAGATCGCCGAGGTCCTCACCGATATTCTTGACTTCCGCCCTGCCGCTATTATCAAGCGCTTTGAGCTTCGCCGCCCCATCTATAAGGCGTTCGCCGCCTATGGACACATGGGCAGAGAGGATCTTGACGCGCCTTGGGAAAGAAGAGACTACGCCGAGGCTATCCGCGCGGCACTTCTTTAAAAACAAAGCACCCGACAGCTGCATACCCTGATAAAAAGGGGGTGCGCATATCGAGGTGTTAGAGCTATGCATCTGTTTTCTTGCGGTTCTTGGACTTTACGCGCTTTTCGTCTGCCTCGTTTTGTGGCTTGGCGGAGGCGATGGGTACAGAACGGCAATACTCGCCGAGGACAAAAGCCTTGACGAGATCTTTGCCGAATCAGAGCTTTTAAGGCTGAGAGGTCATGGGAAAACAGTCGTTCTTTTAGAACGGGAAAATGAGGAAAAGGAAAACGCCCTCCGAAAGGAGGGCTTCCTTGTCTACGTAAGAAAAACGGAAAAATAAAGAAAGGAGGGGTTCGTATGAAGGAAGAGCTTGTCTCCCTTGCGGGTGTTATTGAGGAGATCGTTTACCACAACGAAGAAAACGATTACACCGTGCTTGAGATGATCGACCGAACGGGTCATATGCGTACGGCGGTCGGATATATGACGCTTGCCGCAGAGGGCGAGGAAGTGACGCTGTACGGACGGTGGACGGTTCACGCTGACTACGGTGAGCAGTTCAGCTTTGAAAGCTACTCGTGCGAGCTTCCCTCCGAAAAAGCCGCTATTCTCCGCTATCTTTCCTCGCGTGTCGTGAAGGGTGTCGGACCCGCCACGGCGGCGCGCATCGTAGGGAAGTATGGAGAGGATACGTTCTCTGTTATTGAGCATCACCCTGAGTGGCTTGCCTCTATATCGGGCATCTCCGCAAAAAAAGCGGCGGAGATCCACCGCTCCTTCACCGAGCAAACGGGCATTCGCTCCTTAATGATGCTTTGCCGCGACTTCTTTTCCACCGCCGCCATCAGCCGCATTTACAAGAAATGGGGCTCCTCTGCCGAGGAAAAAATTAAGGAAAACCCGTATATGCTTTGCGGAAGCATCTTTGGCGTTAGCTTTGAAAAGGCAGACCGCTTTGCTGAAAGTCAGGGAATCACGGGGGCAGACCCCCGTCGCATTGAGGGCGGCATCCGCTATATTTTAGAATACAACGCGCAAGCCAACGGACACACTGCGCTCCCCGAGGACAAGCTTATCGCGGCGGCTTGCTCTCACCTCGGTATTGAAGAGACCGAGGCGAAGGCATCGTATGCGCTGATGCTTAGCCGCGGAAGGCTTCTTTCCGTCACCGACGAGGGAGGCAACCGTCTTGTTTCCACCGAGACATACGGCGGCGCTGAGCATCTGATCGCCGAAAAATTAAAGCTCCTTGATAAGACCTGTGCGCTTTTTAGCGACAGAGACTGTGCGCTCTTTATTGAGCGGCTGGAGGATGAGTTCGGCATTCGTTACGCGACGGCGCAAAAAAGAGCGATCGCAGGTGCCCTTAAAAACGGCGTTATGGTGCTCACGGGCGGCCCCGGCACAGGCAAGACCACCGTCGTGCGCGCCCTTCTTCGTATTTTCAGCGTGGCAGGGCTCTCCACCGCCGTTTTAGCACCCACAGGGCGCGCCGCCAAGCGTATGTCGGAGGCGGCAATGTGTGAAGCCAAAACCATTCACCGTGCTCTTGAAATGGAGAAAAGCGACGATCTTTATCCGATCTTTCGCCGCAACGCAAGCGACCCTTTGAGTGCCAAGGTCGTGATCGTTGACGAGGCGTCTATGATCGATACCGTCTTAATGGCGGCACTTCTTGATGCGATCCCGCGCGGCACGCGCCTGATCATCATCGGCGACGTCAATCAGCTTCCCTCCGTCGGTGCGGGATGCGTGCTCTCTGACCTGATCGCCTCGGAGCGCTTTCCAACCGTAAAGCTGGACGAGATCTTCCGTCAAAGCGAGGAAAGCCTCATTGTCACCAACGCCCACCGCATCAACCGCGGCGAGATGCCCGTGCTGTCGGTAAAGGATAAGGACTTTTTCTATCTGTCTTACCCCGAGAGTGCGGTCAGCGATACTGTACGTGACCTGATCACCCGTCGCTTACCTAAAAGCTATGGCAGGGATATTGCCTCGCAAATACAGGTCATCACCCCGTCAAGAAAGGGCAGGGCAGGCACCGAGGCGCTTAACAAGCTGCTTCGCGAAGCGCAAAACCCCGAAGGCAAGGGAAAAAAGGAGATCACCGTGCGTGGCATCGTGTTCCGAGAGGGTGACCGCGTGATGCAGATCCGAAACAACTACGATATCGTATGGGAAAAGGACGGCAAGGAGGGAAACGGCGTCTTTAACGGCGATATGGGTATCCTTGAAAGCATCGACGGCGATAGTGCCCGCGTGCGCTTTGAGGACAGAGTCGCAAGCTACGAAAAGGAAAACTTAGAGGAGCTTGACCACGCTTATGCCATAACCATCCATAAAAGCCAGGGAAGCGAATACCCCGTGGTTATTATTCCCCTATATTCCTGCGCCCCGATGCTGGAAACGCGTAATCTTTTCTATACCGCCGTCACCCGCGCTTGCCGTATGGTGATCCTTGTCGGTAACAGCGACGTTGCACGCAGAATGGTGGAAAACGACCGCCACGATATGCGCTACACCACGCTTCTTTTGAGACTAAAAAAATAAAAGAGCAAATGCGCCGCATTTGCTCTTTTTCCGTATGCATAAATTATCTGTTGAGGATAAGCTTGGTAAGCTCGATGGGATCAACGATCTTATCGCCCTTGTAAACGCGCATGTTGCCCGAGGCGATCTCGTCGATGAGGATAACCTCGTCGCCATTGTAGCCGAACTCAAACTTGATATCCCAAAGGTCAAGACCGATGCTTTTGAGGTCGTCCGCAACGATTTTGGTGATCTTAAGGGTCTGCTCCTTCATGCTTTCAAACATAGCGGGAGACATAACACCCAAAGCTGCAAGGCCCTCGCCGGTAACGAGCGGGTCGCCCTTTGCATCGTTCTTGAAGGTGCACTCAACGTAACCGCCCTCAAGCACGGTACCGTCTGCGATATACTCGCCGTAGACGGATAAAGCTACCCGTAGCAACAAGACGGCAAATAACCTCAAGACCGTGACCGAACACCTTACCGGGAAGAACCTCCATGGTTGCCTCCTCAATATTTGCGCTCACGTAGTGGGTCTTGATGCCTGCCTTCTTTAAAAGCTCAAAATAGTAAATAGAGGTTTTGAGGTTTTCGCGGCCAATGCCCTCGATCTTTAAGCCAACGGTGTTCTCGCCGGGATCAAACACACCGTCTTTACCGGTGCAGTCGTCCTTAAACTTCAAGAGAACGTTGCCGTTTTCCAGGCTGTAAACGTCCTTGGTTTTGCCCTCATAGATCTTCTTCATAATCGTATGCTCCTTTAAGCTGATTTTTTAACACAAAATATTTTAGCACATTTTTTTTTGCTTGTATATAGTTTTTCGAAAAAAAATGAAAAAATTGAAAATTATTTTATGTGGGCAAGGATCTTTTCGTTGGCATCCGCCTCCGAAATGCCGAGGACCATAGCAATTTCAGAAGCAAGGAGTGCGCGCGCTCCGTCATAAAAGCCCTTTTCGGCATCGGTCACACGCACAGAGCCGTCGGTGACTGCACAGCGCGAAACGTAGGTGCGGATCACGCGGCACCATTCGCCCGGTATTCCGCTCTTCATAGCGCCCAGATATTTTTCGCGCAAAAGCTTTGCACTCGGTGCTGCGAAGGGCTCGGCGAAGGGAAGGGAGGAAAGAATTTCTCCCACCTCGTTTTCCTTCATCAGCTCGCGCATCAAAACACGGTCGTTTTCAACGGGGTTCCAAATGGTCTGCCTCGGCTCCTTGACCGTGTGAAGCACGTAGTAGCAAACACCCGCAGGCGCACCCTCAAAGGGATTTTCGCAAACGGCATCTACTTGACAGATCCCGTCCGTACCGTAAAAAATGTAGTCATTGGTTTTAAACTGCATCTTGTAAAATCCTTTCCAAAGCGCAAGCGCGTATTCTTATCTATATTTTACCATATTTTAACATAAAAGTGGTATAGGCAAAATAAACAAAAATTTCTTTTTTCTTTTGGCACGGTTTTTCAAATTCGCCCCAAGGACAAAAAAACACACCGCGCATAATATGATAACGAGGCAGAAGCCTCACTCATTACTTTTTTAGGGGGAAACACCATGGCAGAAAACAGATGCAGCTGTTCCGAGAGAACGGCATCGACCTGCGGCAGAGAGGCCGTAGCGATCGACACGATGCGTGTGCTGGACTCCTGCCGCGACAGAGACTGTTACGAGGACGTCAGAGCTTATCTTACGCCTGCCGGCCGTGACCTGATCAATCGTACGGCAACGGTTCGTACCGTAGAGGCGAGGATCGTCGGTACCGCCATCAGCGTGGATGAGGTGCCCTTCAATTGCGGATTTTACCAGATCTCCATTCGGTTTTACATCCGCTTGAGACACGAGGCCTGCGTAGGCGCAGGCGCCACAAGCGAATTTTACTCTCTTTTAGTCCTGCAAAAAAGCGCCGTTCTTTACGGCGGCGAAGGGGGTACCACGGTATTCCGCTCCGCGGGTACGGACGGCTTTTGCTGCACCGAATGCACCACGGAGGGCGTTGCGGGTACACCCATTGCAGTCGTAGAGACCGCCGCGCCCATCGTCCTTTCCACGCGCGTTCTTTGCTGCGACACGACCGGAGGCACGACCGGTGGCTGCTCCTGCTGCGATTGTCAGTGTAACACCTGCGACGTCAGCGAGAGCATTCCCGAGGTCATCGCCGACCTTTTTGACGGAGAATTGACGCTTTCGGGCGAGGACGGAACTAACCGCTTCCTTATCAGTATCGGTATTTTCTCGGTCATTCGTCTGGAGCGTCCCGCACAGTACCTGATCAGCGGTGCCACCGAATACTCGGTGCCCGACAAGGAGTGCCGTCCTGCAGAGAGCAAGGAAAACCCTTGCTGCCTCTTCCGCACGATGGCATTTCCCGTCGGCGCGTTCGGTCAGAGCTGCACGAGCGACGGCAAGCATTCGCATTAAAGCAAAAAGGGTATCGCACGCTTGTGCGATACCCCATCTTTTTTGTCATTTTCCCTCAACGGGAGCGTTCTCGCCGTTGTCCTCTTCAACCACCACGGCGGGCTCTTCCTTGTCCTCGCGCGCTTTTTTCTCTTCGCGTGCCTCTTGATACATCTTCTTGCCCTTTTTAACGGCGGCAGAGCCCTTTTTCGCAAGAGAATCCGCAAGCGTGCCGAGCGATTCAATGCCCGTTGCCACAGCGCCTACGGTTATATATACAGCCTTTTTAAATCCTTCGGAAAACGTCATAAAAGATACCTCTCATTCGTTTGTTCGCGCGAGCCGAAGCGGCCGCCCTTCTATTTTCATTATACACGTTTTTTAGGCTTTTGTCAAGAGAGAGGAAAAAAGCCCTCTTTTTGTTGCAACAACTGACATAAATGATCTCAGAATGTCGCAATTTACTATTGAGGTCAAGCCGTGTAATATTAAAATTTATAAAAGCTTGGAAAAGTAAGCATCACCATTGACAAGCGTGTGAAAAGAATATATAATGATAAAGAAAAGTAATCTAAAAGGAGAAGGCTATGTGGGACGTTTTTATATCCTATCACGGCGGTAATACCGTAGGAGAGGGAAGCTCTTATCCGATGGCGGTAAAGCTCAAGGAATATTTCGAGCATCACGAGGGCAAAAAGCTCAAATGCTTTCTCTGCAAGGAAGAAAAGTGCGACGATTTTTACGATGCCATCAACACGGCGCTGATCAACGCCAAGCATTTTATCCTCGTTGCCTGCGATAAAACAAAGCTTTCCAAATGGATCGCCGACGAACTTAAGCAGTTCGACGGTATGCGTAAGCTTGGCAAAAAGCCGGGCGCCATCATCAACGCCTACGTCTTTGGCAACGTCACCGTTGACGACCTTATTTCCTTCAACTCTCTTTATGCAACCAAGGATATCGCAATGGGCGAGGGCGGCTTTGAGATGCTTTACCGCATGATCGCCGACAAGGGCGACGACGCGAGCCGTCCTATCTCCTTCGAGTACCCGAACCGCACCCTTGAAAGACTTGTATGCCTTCGTCCCTTGAACGTCCGCTTTGAGCAAAAGCTTGACCGCTATGTGTTGGGAAAGGAAAGCCTCAACAGAAAGATCCGCGACGACGTGGTAGCCTACGAGGCAACGGCGGCGTATGAAATTTTAAAGAGTGACGTTTCGCTTTTGGGCTCCTTCGTCTTTCTCTTTACCCACAACCCACAATGTGTTGCGGAGTATCTAAAAAACAAGGATCTTGGCGAGGACGCTTCGGTGCTTCTTATCGACCACAATTCCGACCTTGCCGTTCTCTTGATGGGCAAGGAAATTCTCACCGTGCCCTCGGTTGCCAATTTCCAGATCGTTTTCCGCAATAAAACCGTACGTATGAACGAGGGCACCGACCTGTACGAGAAAAACGTCAGCGTCTCGGTGGGTGAGCGCGCCGTAGAGCTTCCCGTAGATAGCTATAACGAGTACGGAAAAATTCCCTATGACGTTTTAGAGGATCTTGACGGCGACTGGTGCGAGGAGGAGTCCTCGGTAGAAAACACCGACTTTTCTTTGTTCCTTCTTCACGCACTGCATAGCTTTGAGGAACCGTACAGTGCGGGCAGCGAGGAGCTTTTGGACGAGATTGATTTCTGTATGGCGGAAGCCCTTGAGGATGAGTACGATGCCACCGCCACCGAAAAAAAGCTTTGGGAGCAAAAGCGCGCGGCTCTGCTTCTTTCCGAAACCATGCTTTGGCAGTATTACACAGGCATCAAGAACGGAGAGGGAAGCTGCGAGGAGGTCACCAAAAAGCTTTTTGCCTCGCGCTACGGCGAGATTGCCTATCAGATCAAGGAATACTACAATAAGCATAACACCGAAATGCTAGTCGGCGCCATAAAGAGGATACACGAATATGCGCTTGAGGAGAAAAACGAGGGTGTGTACGCCAAATATGAGTATTTGATGCGTATTCTCGGTGAAATTTACTTGCACAACATCTTCATTCTCGATGCAGAGGAAGCAGTTAAAATGCGCATCTTCGAAGAGATTGAGGGAATGGTTGGAAGTGAGTACATCACGAGCGTGCGCCTAAAGCTCCGCTCTCTTCTTTGCTCCTATCATAAGGAAATGTTCTTCTGCGGCAACTTCGACGCGATGGGCGGCGAGGAAAACGCCGCCGAAAGAATGCTCGCGGAGTTTGAGGGCGTAATCGGCGACATTCTTGCGCTAACACCTTCGGTAGAGGAAAATCCCCTCAAGTCCGAGCTTTTGCTTCTTTACCGCGAGCGGTGCGTCGTTTGGGAGCATTGCGGTGATATGTCGCTTGACCAAAGCGAGCGTATGGAACACTACACGCGCTGGAAGAACGATTGCGAGCTGGCGCTCTCCGTCGGAAGGCTTTACCCCTGCGACCACGAGCTTCTCGGATGCGTATATCTTAACCTCGCCTCGTCGGTCAACCGCCTCTCCGTTTTAAACGACGGTGACCGCTTCGACGCCTTAAAGGAGTGCTTGAAGCATTTGGATACGGCGCTTGCCCTCTTTAAAACCAGTGCGGCAGACCGTTACATCGCCTACGCCTATCTTCATAAGAGCGACTGCTACGAATCGATGCTCGACGAACAAAGAAGGCTAGGTCAAACCGATTGGCAGAAAAATATGCCCACCATCCGTGAGATCAGGCGCAATGCCACACACGCCTTCACCCTCTTCAAAAACACCGCGGACGACATTGCGAAATGCTGGTCGCTTCGCCTCTCCGTCAAGGGCAAGGTGTTAAGCAGCGTTTTGGAGGACAGACCCGAAAGCTTTTCGACAGGGCTGAAATCTCTTCGCGAGGCGTTTAAATACTCGCTCTCGACCAAGTACGTCAACGGTATGGCGGCGTGTGTTAAGGACTTCACCTTCTACACGGAGCTGATTGAGGAAAAGAACCTCTCCGACGTGCTTTCTGAGGAGATCACCAAAACCTTCTTTGAGGAAATGTCGGTATTCTCCTCTGTTATCCGTCTTTTGAAGATCGACCGCAAGGATATGATGGACGTACAAAGACAAACGGGCAAGATCGTTGCCAAATTAGTGGATTAAGGAAAGGGAACCGCTATGTTAAAGAAAATCAAGGACTACCTTAAAAAAAGCGAAGCGGAGGCTTGGGTCATCTACGACTTTGCATCGGGAAACCCCGCGTATCGCGCACTGCTCGGCTCATCCTTCTCGACGAGAAAATGCTTCGTGATCATCGACGAGGGCGACGTCTCGGCGATCGTTTGCCACGTCATCGACGCCCCCGGCATCAAAAAGTCGGACGAAAAGGGCGAGTACACCGTCTATACCTATAAAACCTGGCGGGAGCTTGACGAATACTTAAAAGCGCTCCTTTCTCCCTATAACACCGTTATGATGGAGATCAGCGAAAACGGGCTTCTCCCCCGCGCCTCGTATGCCGACTATGGCACGGTCTGCTCGGTCAAGCGCTTCGTTAAAAACGTCATCTCCTCTGCCGATCTTTTCCAAGCCCTCACGGCTACCTTTGACGGTGAGTCACTCGAATATCATAAAAAAGCGGCGCTTCTTATTGATAAGATCAAGGACGAAGCCTTCGCGATGATCTCAAAGGACGTTACCGAAAAGGGCTACTCCGACGAATATGAGGTGCAGCAGTATATTTGCCGCCGCTTCGCCGAGGAGGGAATGGTCACGGAAGGCGCCCCCATCGTCGCTGCAGGCAAAAACGGCAACAGCCCTCACTACGAGCCCACGCGCGAGGTGCATTCCCGCATTCTTCCCGGCGACAGTGTCCTTATCGACCTTTGGGCAAAGTTTGACCTTCCCGAAGCCGTCTTTGCCGACGTTACTTGGATGGGATACGTAGGAAATAAGGTTCCCGAGGATATAGAGCGCGCCTTCCGCGTCGTACACGAGGCGATCTCCGCCGCACTTACCTTCCTTGAAGAAAATCTCCCCAAGCGCACGGTGTGCGGCTATGAGGTTGATGACATTTGTAACGGTATTTTGACCCAAAACGGCTATGGCGAGTATATCCTTCACCGCACAGGTCACAGCATCTCTCTTGGTGAGAGCGATCACGGTGTCGGTGCCAATATCGACAACTTTGAAACGCACGACACGCGCGCCGTTATGGAGGGTACCGCCTTCTCCCTCGAGCCTGCCGTCTACCTTCCTACCTTCGGACTTCGCGAGGAGATCAACGTTTATATCGAAAACGGCAAGCCGATGGTCTACACGCCAAGGCAGGATAAAATCATTCTTCTTTAAAGGAAAACAACCAAGCCGACCCAGCTTAAAAGCTCGGCCGGCTTTCCTTTTGCAAACATTTATTTGCTTTTTTGTGCTTTTGTTACAGACTCTACTGTCGGTAGAGTGCATTTTTGAAAAGCTCTACCGCCCGCTTTCGCACGCGCTACCAACGGGCGCGCACGGTAGGTTGCCTTTTTCTTCCTTCGGAGTTACAATGGGTGCGAGAAAACACCCGAAAGGAAAACGCAATGCTCGTGCCTATGAAAAACGCAAAAACAAGAAAAGAGATTCCTATTTTCTTTTCTACCGACGATAATTACATCCCCTTTCTTGACGTTGCTGTGCGCTCGCTCGTTCTTCACGCCTCAAGTGAAAACCGCTATCGCATCATCGTTTTAAATACGGGCTTGAAGGAAGAAAACGTCCGTCTTGTCAAGGCGAACGAAACGGACTTCGTCACGGTTGAGTTTCTTGACATCAGCGAAAAGGTGGAGAAGATCAAATCTCACTTCAAAAATATTTATCACTTTTCCGTTGTTACCTACTATCGCCTCTTTATAGCCTCGCTTTTCCCCGAGTATGGCAAGGTGATCTATCTTGATTGCGATCTTGTGGTGCTTGACGACGTGGCAAAGCTCTACGACACCGATCTTGAGGGAAACATCCTCGGTGGCGCGCGAGAAAACTTTATCTACACCACGCCCGAATTTCGCCGCTATGCTAAGGAAGCCGTTGGCGTTGACCCTGCCGATTATATCAACGCCGGCGTGCTTCTTATCGATCTTGATGCCTTCCGACGCGCACGTATTGAGGAGACGTTCGTTCACCTGATCAAAACCTACAATTTTGATACCGTGGACCCCGACCAGGCATATCTTAACTTCCTTTGCAGTGGGAAGATCAAAATGCTGTCCTCAGCTTGGAACAAGGAGCCACTTGAAAAGACCGAGGGTGAGTACATCGGCATTATGCACTACGCCCTTTATAAAAAGCCTTGGCAGTATAACGACGTGCTTTACGGTGAATATTTTTGGGAATACGCCGAAAAATCTCCCTTTTATAGAGAAATTCTCCGCATTCGCGATGCCTTTGACGATGCCGCAAGAGCCTCAAGAGAAGCCGCCGCCGTGGAAATTAAGCAGCACGCGATGCGTATCGTGCATTCGGGGAAGAGCTTTTTTCGCACCTTAGTGCTCAGACAAATGGGGGCAAGATAATGGAAAACGGAAAAAATCCCGCGCGACTTGCGCTGGTAGAGCGTATCCGCGAGCTTGAAAAATCAGAGCTTTGGCACGTTGATGCCAACGATGACCCCGAAACCTATCCCCTTTATCCCGAGAAGGTGGATTACCTTGGAAAGAAGCTTTCAAGCCGTATAAAAACCTACTTTGCCAACAAAGCAGGTACGCGCTTCTTTGAAAAAATGATAAAAAACGGTCAGTTTATCATTGAAGACGTAAAGGGCATCGAGAATTTTACCGCCGTTTCGGGCGGAAGGCTTATCACCTGTAACCATTTCAGCCCTTGCGATAACTACGCCGTTTGGCGCACGCTTCGTCCCTATATGGACGGTAGAATGCTTTATAAGGTCATAAGAGAAGGGAATTACACCAATCCCCCCAAGCCCTATGGCTTTATTATGAAAAACTGCAACACCCTGCCGCTATCCTCACAGCTTCCCACCATGAAGAAATTTATGGGCGCGGTCAAAACGCTCCTTTCGCGTGGCGAGAGCATTCTGATTTATCCCGAGCAGGGAATGTGGTATAATTACCGAAAGCCAAAGCCGATGCAAGACGGTGCCTTTCTTTTAGCCGTCCGCAATCGCGTACCCGTCGTGCCTGTGTTCATCACGATGCGCGACTCCGACACGCTCGACGGCGACGGATTTCCCGTTCAAAAATATACCGTCAACATTCTTCCCGCCATATATCCCGACCCATCCATGCCCTCCCACCTTGCCAAAGCCAAAATGATGGAAGAGAATTATGCGGCGTGGGTAAAATGCTATGAGGAAT
Source organism: Eubacteriales bacterium (assembly GCA_045656965.1). Lineage (GTDB taxonomy): Bacteria > Bacillota > Clostridia > Oscillospirales > CAG-272 > UBA1740. Next base: position 8,425 of record JAZOSE010000097.1, on the reverse strand, counting down.
ATTACGGCATTCCTCTCGACTATACCAAGGACAACTTTTAAAAGGAGACCGCTATGGCGTTTTATTTGACCGTTATGGGCGCGGGCACAGGGCTGATTGCCTTCTTCAATATCCTCTTTGAAGTTGCCTCCCCCCTCTACGCGATCGTCGCCTCCGTTTTTTGCACGCTTCTTGCCTTTGCGCTCGACGGATTGATTGCGTATCTTGTGCATATTCTTCCAAGTCGCCTTTTTCCCGCCGAAAGCCCACGCTATCGCGTTTCTTCGCGCGCTGTGCGTCTTTACGAAAGAATCGGCGTAAAAAAATGGAAGGATAAGGTCTGGGAGCTGGGCGGCATCGGCGGATTCAGTAAAAAGAATTTAAACGAGCCGCTCTCGGCGGCGTACGTCGAGCGCTTCCTTACCGAAAGCCATAAGGGCGTTTTAACACATAGGCTCGGGTATATCGCAGGCTTTTTAACGATGCTCGCCTACCCGAACGCTTGTGCCTTGACAGTTGCGCTTCCTGTTGCGCTTATCAACCTATATCTCAATATCCTTCCCACTGTCATTTTGCGCTACAACACGCCAAGGCTTTTAAGCCTTTACGCGCGCTTAAAGCGGAAGGAAGAAAAAAGAAAAACGGTATGACTTTCGGTCATACCGTTTTTTAACTATACCCTCTTCATTTGTCTTAGGAAGAGAAGCACCGAGAGAATAAGCGCGGCAACCCCGTAGCCAAGCACCCAAAGAAGATGCGGAAGTATGTCGCCCCAGCCGCTTGAAAGAACAGCTCTTTCAAGCTCCACCGCGTGAACGAAGGGAAGCGCGTAAGCCATTTTCTCAAACGCACCGCCCACAAGCGATAAGTCAAACCAGGTGCCGGAAAGCCAAGCTGAAAGGTTGGTCAAAAGCGCACCGCAAATACCGCCCACCTGCTTGTCGGAAAGAATGCTTCCGAAAAGAAGACCGAGCCCGATAAAGAGAAAGGATGCGGGGAGGATAAAAAGAACGGCAAAAAGAATATTTACCGTGACAGGGAGCCCCAAAACGATCGCCACAGCGTAGGTGATCACGCATTGAAGCGCTGCGATAGGAAGGATCGGAAGCGTGTATCCGAGAATAAAATCCAAGGGCGAAAGCGGCGTTGTGTACAGTCTTTGCAGGAAAGAGGAGCCTCTGTCCTTGGCGATCAGCGTTGCCGAAAAGAGCGTCATAAAGGAAAGCCCAAAGACCGTAATGCCCGGCGTTAGGTGCTGTATTTCAAAGAGCGGAACGGGGATGCTTGCCTGTATTGCGGAAAGAAGGAGGATCAAAACGAGAGGAAAGCCTAACCCGAAAAGAAGGGTTAAGGGATCGCGCAGAATTTCCTTGGCGTTTCTTTTTGCGAAGGAGAGCATTTTCATTTCGCCACCCCCTTTACTATGCGAACGAACGCTTCCTCAAAGCTGTCCGTTTTTGCGGTTTTCTTGATGCTTTCCGCCGTGTCAGCGAGAAGGAGCCGTCCGTCCCTCATAATGCCAATGCGGTCGGAAAGTGCCTCTGCCTCCTCCATATAGTGGGTCGTTAAAATGATGGTGACCTTTCCTTTCAAGGAGCGAATAATGTCCCAAAGATCGCTTCGCGCGATGACGTCAAGACCAAGGGTCGGCTCGTCAAGGAAAAGAATTTTCGGCTCACTGATGAGCGCCATCGCGATGCTCAGTCTCCTTTGCCAGCCGCCCGAGAGCTTGCCCGCCTTTCTTTTTAAAATGTCCCTAAGCCCCAAAAGCTCGGTCAGCTCGCGGATCTTTTCCTCGCACTTTTCCTTTGAAAAGCCGTGCAAGCCACAGATCAGCGCAAGATTTTCCTCTGCCGAAAGCAAGGGTGCCACCGCCGTTTCCTGTGGAGAAACGGCAATCAGCCTCTTCACCTCGCCGCTCTCCTTTACGATGCTTTTTCCAAGAAGAAGGGCGTCACCCTCTGTGGGCACAGTAAGGCAGGAAAGCATTTTTATAGTTGTCGTTTTTCCCGCACCGTTCACGCCGAGCAAGGAGAAAAGCTCGCCTTCCTCAATAGATAAAGAAAGCTTATCCACGGCAACGATATTACGGTATCGTTTTGTGAGATTTTCTATTTTAATAGCTGTCATTTTTCCTTTTCCTCCGCTATATGCTTTGCACGGATGCCATGATATACGTCCGACATCATGCGGCTGATCAGCTCGTCCTCAAGAGATAGAAACGAGGTAGCCAGCATTGTGCCGATACCGTGCACAAAGGTCCACATTTCAAGATGCATCAGCTCCGCTGTCTCTTTTGAGATGCCGTTCGCTTGCATGATCATTTCCACAGAGGCGACAAAGTCGCCCGTCGGCGTAAAGCTTTTTTCACTTCTGTCGCACATAAAGAGAAGCTTGAAAAGCTCCTTTTCTTCCTTGGCAAAGGAAATATAAGCCATACCGAAGGATTTGTAGGGTGGATATTTTCCGTTCTCCACCTCGCGTCTTATAAAGCCCTCGTATATCTCGTAGGCGGATTTCGCCGTCTGCTCCTTCAACTCCTCCATGGAGAAAAAATTGGAAAAAACGGGCTGGGTAGAGCAGCCAAGGACCGAGGCGATCGCGCGCGCGTTGATGCCGCCCTCTCCTTCCTTCCTTACCGCGTCGAGCGCCGCGGCAATAATATCTTTTTTTGCAACCTTGACCTTTGGCGGCATAGCCTACCTCCATAATATATCATTTGTTATATATCAATTGTTATTTTATCACTTCTTTGAGAAAATGTCAAGTAGGAAAAACAAAAAAGCGGCAGGAAGTATTTTCCCTGCCGCTTTCGCCTTAAATAATGGACTTTTTATATTCTTGGGGAGACATATGCACGAATTTTTTAAAGCATATGGAAAAATACTGCGGAGTATCAAACTGCAAAAGCATCGCGATCTGACCGAAATTGCAGTTGCCCTCGCGAATGAGACGTTTAGCCTCCTCGATCTTTAAGTAGTTGTAGTATCTCATAATGCCACCGCTTTTGTATAGCGAAAAAAGATTTTTAACGGTGCTCTCGCTTTTTCCGAGCCTTTGTGCGATATCCTTTACCGAGAGCGATCCGTACACGTTCTTTTCAAGTAGGTCCACGATCTCCTTGACGGGGTAAGGAATATCTACACCGCCCACCTTGTAATGATAGCGGCTCTTTTTGGTGGATACGGCGGTGTTTCTGTGCAAGCGGATGAGGAAGATCTCAAGAAGGTTCTTGGTCATCTGGCTACTGCCGAAGGGAGCGCTGATCGGTATTTTGAAGGGCTACTCCTCCGAAAAACTTCTTCTTCTTGCCGAGGCGGCGGCTGTGGCGTCTCTTACCGCGCCCGATGCTACGAGCGGTATATTAGAGGAGAAGCTTTTGCTTGAAAACATCGGCAAATTTACTCGATAAACCGTATTGCAAAAAACTCACGCTATGCGTGAGTTTTTTGTTTTGTATGCCTTTTGGCATTGCATCCGATGTGAAGCAAAATCCCAAAATGCGGTATCTTTTTGCGCAATCGCTTCACTTGCGCATGCGTGTGCCCTATGATAAAATTAACATATACAGTATCTACGTCTTTATATACTGTGAAAAAGAAAACCGCAAAGGAGAAAAGCATGAAAAAGGGCATTAATATCTGGTCGTTTCCCGAGGGAACGCTGGAAAGCGCAGGCGGAAAGCTTATGTGCTACGAGGACACGGGCGCACACGAGATCAAGATCGAAAAGGCAGAGCTTGTCGGCGAAGGCTATGCAAGCGGCAACATTTCCGACCTTGGCGGCTACTATAACGAGCTTCTCTATTTCACGAACAAAGCAAAAAGCGGCGAAAAGATCGAAAGAGCAACGCTTGCCGATGCCTCGGCATCTCTTGCCTTCGTCTTAAAGGAGCTTTCCTTTCAGGCGTAAAAACAAATAAAAAGAAGCGAATGCGCGAGCATTCGCTTCTTTCTTTAGGCAAGCTCCGTTATACCCATATAAAGCTCGTAGTAGCGCCCCCTTAGAGCCAGAAGCTCGTCGTGCGTACCGCGCTCTATGATCTCTCCCGCCTCAAGCACCATAATGGCGTTGGCGTTGCGCACGGTAGAGAGTCGGTGCGCGATAACGAAGGTTGTTCTGTTCTTCATCAGGCTGTCCATACCGTGCTCTATGTGGCGCTCGGTGCGCGTGTCAACCGAGCTTGTCGCCTCGTCGAGAACGAGTATAGGCGCGTGCGAGAGGGCGGCGCGGGCAATGTTCAAGAGCTGTCGCTGACCTTGCGAAAGGTTGGCGCCGTCACCTGTGAGCATCGTGGCGTATCCGTCGGAAAGACGCATAATGAAGCTGTGCGCCGAGGCGGTTTTTGCCGCGGCAATAACCTCCTCATCCGTAGCGTCGGGTCTGCCGTATCTGATGTTCTCCATCACCGTTCCCGTAAAAAGATGGGTGTCTTGAAGCACCATCGCGATGTTCTTTCTTAAATCCTCGCGCTTATAGTCCTTGATGCTTACGCCGTCGATGGTGACAGAGCCTTCCTCTATATCATAAAAGCGGTTTAAAAGGTTGGTAACCGTGGTCTTTCCCGCACCCGTTGAGCCAACGAAGGCGATCTTCTGTCCCGGCTTTGCGTAAAGCGAAACGTTTTTTAAAACCGTTTTTTCGGGTGTGTAGCCAAAGGTAACGCCGTGCATTTCCACGTGTCCCTTGATGCCCTCGCCACCCACAGCGTTCGCGCTGTCAGCCTCCTCGGGCGGCGTATCCATCACTGCGAACACGCGCTCCGCACCCGCCAAGGCGGCAAAAATGGTGGAGGTCTGCATCGAAAGCATATTGATCGGCATGGAAAACTGTCGGGTGTATCCCGCAAAAACGGTAAGGCCACCGGTGGAAAGCTTGCCTGCGCACATAAGAATGCCGCCAAGACCCACCGTAATGCCATAGGAGATCTGCGAGGTGTTTCCCATAATCGGACCCATAATGCCGCCGTAGAACTGTGCCTTAAATTGCTTATCGCGCATATCGTCGTTTAAAAGTGAAAACTCCTCTACGCACTCGTCCTCGTGGTTAAAGACCTTGATGATCTTTTGCCCCGTCACCGTCTCCTCCATATAGCCGTTTACCGCGCCGAGTGCAGACTGCTGCGCGCCGTAATATTTAGAGGAGCGCTTGGCGATCAGCGCACCGCCCTTGGCGAAAACGGGAATAAAAACAACGGTAACGATAGCAAGTATCCAGTTTGTGGAAACCATAAAGGTAAAGGTGCCGATGAGCGTGATAATGCCCGAAACGATAGAGGTCAAGGAGTTGTTGAGCATCACGTCGATATTGTCGATATCGTTGGTATAGCGGCTCATCAGCTCACCTGTGGGGTTCGCGTCAAAATATTTCACGGGGAGCCGCTGCATTTTCGAAAACAGATCGTTTCTTATTTTTTGCGTCGCGCCTTGGGAAACCGAGAGCATAATGCGGCTTTGAAGGTAGGTGGATAAAAGTCCCGTCAGATATACCGCGCCGAGTATGATCAGAGCGCAAAGAATATAAGTAAGCACAACGGAAAGGGTGTTTATCCCCAAAAGCGAGATGAGGGGGTCTGTCAGTCGCTCGATCACACCGTCAGCGGCGCGCTCAAGCGCACTGTATTTAAGCTCGGCGTCAGGCTTTACGGCAAGCGTTATGCGGTTGATGATAGGTGCCGTCATATAGCCGCCGACAAGCGAGGTCACAGTGGAAAGAAGCATACAAAGAAGAACGAGAAGAAGCCGTCCCTTATATGCCGAAACGTAGTTCCAAAGGCGCTTTACCGTCGCGCCCGCATTTTTAGGCTTTCCGTGGGGGCGGGGACCACCGGGGCCGCCGGGACCGCCGGGACCGCGTCTTGGTCCTAATGGCATTCCGCCGCGCTTTTCGCCCTTCGGTGCACGGCTGTATTCGCGTCTTAATTTTTCAAGATCTCTTGCCATCTTTTACGCCCTCCCTTCGTTCTTTAAGGATGTTTGAGATTCGTATATCTCCTTATATTCCGCGTTGCTTTCTAAAAGCTCCTCGTGCTTGCCAACGCCGGTGATCTTTCCTTCGTTCATAACCACGATCATATCCGCCTCCATAACAGAGCTGATACGCTGAGCGATGATCAGCTTGGTAGAGCTTGGGATATCCTCGCGGAAGGCGCGGCGTATCTGCGCCTCGGTTGCGGTGTCCACCGCCGAGGTAGAGTCGTCAAGAATTAGTATCTTCGGCTTTTTAAGAAGTGCGCGTGCGATGCAAAGGCGCTGCTTCTGTCCTCCCGAAACGTTGGCGCCGCCTTGCTCGATAGGAGAGTCGTAGCCAAGAGGGAAGGTGCGAATGAATTTTTCAGCCTGCGCGCTTCTTGCGGCGGCTTCAAGCTCTTCGTCGGTTGCTTCGCCGTCGCCCCAACGGAGATTTTCCGCGATACTGCCCGAAAACAACGTGTTCTTTTGCAACACAACGCCGATGCTGTCGCGCAAATTCTTCAAGGAATAGTCGCGCACGCTCACGCCGTCTATGAGAATATCTCCCTCGTCTGCCTCGTATAAGCGGGGGATCATAGAGATCAAGGTGGATTTTCCGCATCCCGTCGAGCCGATAATGCCCACGGTGCTTCCCGCAGGAATGGAGAGGGAAATATCATCTAAAACGCGCTCCTCGCTATTTTTGTAGTAGCGGAAGGAAACACCGCGAAATTCGATCGCGCCTGCCTCAACCTTCTTTTCGGGAAAACGGGCGCCGTTGTCCGAAAAACCTGGCTCCTCGTCAAGCACCTCGCAAATACGCTTTGCGGATGCCATCGCGCGAGAGGTGGTCATAAGAAGCATCGTCATCATCATAAGAGAGGTGAGAATTTGGGTGACGTATACCAAAAACTTTGAAAGGTCGCCAACGGGCATAGAGCCGCTAAGCACCGTTTTACCGCCAAGCCAGATTACGGCAATTGTCGTCGCATAGGTGAAAAAGGTCATCACGGGGTGCATAAAGATGACTACCTTCATAGCGCGCACGCCCGCGTTTTTAAGCTCTCCGTTTGCCGCGCTGAATTTCGCGCACTCCTCGTCCTCGCGCACGAAGGATTTTACCACGCGCACGTTGGTGATGTTTTCTTGCACGGTGTTGTTTAAAGCGTCGATTTTGGTCTGCATTCTTGCAAAACGGGGGAAGCCCGTTAAAATAATGCAGCTGATAGCGATCAGCATAGCAGGGATAGAAACGGCAAAAACGACCGAAAGCGACGGCTTTGTCAAAATCGCCATAATGAGCGCCGCTATCATCATTCCGGGCGCGCGCAGAGCCATACGCAAAAGCATATTGACAAAGTTTTGAAGCTGCGTAACGTCGTTGGTGAGTCGCGTAACGAGAGAGCCCGTTGAAAATTTATCAATGTTGGAGAAGGTAAAGGACTGTACCTTTTTGTATAGATCGGCGCGCAGATCCGCCGCAAAATTGACCGATGCCTTCGCACCGAAATAAGCGCCGCCAATACCGCCCGCCATCATAATAAGTGCCGTAAGCACCATACCGCCCATCGTCAAAAGGCTGATGCCGCTCGTTAAGCTGCCCTCTGCGGCACCGTTGATGATAACGGAAAGAAACTGCGGCATTACGACCTCGCCTATTACCTCTACGATCATACAGATAGGACCTATAATGAAAAAGGGTAAATACGGGCGCACATAGCGCATCCATCGTTTCATTTTTTCTCCTCCTCTACCATTTTTTGTAGATTATTACATAGCTTTTCAAGCGCCGCCGTCAAAGCGCGCGTTTCGCATTCGTCTATATCGGCAAACGCCTCGCGGTCAAGCTCATCAAAAATGCGGCGTGACTCCGTAACGATAGCGCGCCCCGCCTCCGTGATCGAAATGGCGTTTACGCGTGAGTCGCTTGCGTCGGGAAGCCGTTCTATGTATCCGTCGGACTCTAATCGCTTGAGCGCAACGGCGACCGCCGCTGGACTGATCTCCATTTGCGCGGCAAGCTCTCTTTGTGAGGGAAGAGAGCCCTCCTTCGATATGCGCATAAGCAGCATATGCTGAGAGCGGTGAATGGGAAGCTCGGCGAGCCTTCTTTCGCATATGCGGTGGTGAAGGCGCATCGCTTTTCCTATCGCAAGGTTTGCCTTGCGCAAGGGGAGAGTGTCTCTTTGCTCTTTTTCCATAAGCAAACTCCTTTTATTATATAAAAAAGAATAGTTAATATGTTAATCGTTAACACATTAACTATTATAGCAGGAAGCATAGAAAAGTCAAGAGAAAAAAGAAAAAAAGAGAGAGAAACTCTCTCTTTTTTCGCGTGCGATCAAGCCTTGAACGCCGAAAGAAGCGACAGTCGTTTTGAGCTGTATCTGTACGCCGCCTCGTAATTGCGAAGCTCCTTGTGGCAGGTCTCAAGGTCGCCGTAAATGCGGAAAAGCACGAAAACGCTGAAATCTCTCTCTGCGCGTCTGTTTTCA
>JAZOSE010000096.1:0-2232 GCA_045656965.1 Eubacteriales bacterium | reverse complement strand
GAGCATAACGCAGGCAAGTGCAAGTGCTAAAATCTTTTTCATTGTCTTTTCCTCTTTTAAATGTATTTTTTATCGCTTTACAACTTTAATTTGCTAAAGTGTTTTAGCCGATGTAAGTATTATACATCACTTCCCTTTATTTGTCAAGGGGGTAAAACAAGATATTTTATATATTTGTATAAGATACCGAGAGATTATCAAAAGAAACAGCGCGCCGAGGGCTCGGCGCGCAAAAATTATTTTACTTTTTCCAAGTTCGGGGAGAGAAAAGAAGCAGCATCGGGAAAATTTCAAGACGTCCGATGAGCATATCGAAGCAAAGGACAAGCTTTGAGAAAACGGAGAAGCCTGCCCAAGAGCCCGCAGGACCGATTTCGGAAAGACCGACACCGATATTGTTAAAGGACGCGGTGACGGCGGTGAAGTTTGTAACGAGATCCTTTCCGTCTACCGATATCAAAAGAAGCGATGCGACGAAAATGAGAACGTACGCCGCCATATAAGCGCATACGGTCTTAACGACGGAGCTTTCGACGGGGCGACCGTCCATCGTGCTTTTTTTGACCTGCTTCGGATGGAGCATGGCGCCCATTTCCTTGCCCACCGTCTTAAAAAAGATCATAAGGCGCGAGATCTTGATACCGCCTCCCGTGCTTCCCGCGCAAGCACCGACAAACATAAGAATGACGAGAATGCTTTTGGAAAGCGAGGGCCAAAGGTCAAAGTTGGTGCTGGTAAAGCCCGTGGTAGAGATGACCGTGGCAACCGAGAAGAGCGAGTGCTTGATGCTCTCGCCGATGCTTGCATAATAGCCGTTATAAAAGACCTCTGCCGTAATAAAAGCAACGGCGCAGACCACGATAGCGACGAAGTAGCGGAATTCGCTGTTCAGAGCGTCCTTCCATTTTCTTTTCCAAAGAAGGTAGTAGGAGGAAAAGTTGACGGAGAAGAGGAGCATAAAAACGGCAATCACGATATGAACGTACGAGGAAAAGCCCGCGTAGCTATCGTTACGGAAGCCGAAGCCGCCCGTGCCTGCCGTGGCAAAAGCGGTGTTGAGTGCTTCAAAAAAGGTCATTCCTCCAAAAAGGAGCAAAACCATTTCAAGAAGCGTAAAGATCGTATAGATTAAGTAAAGAATGAGCGCGGTGGTACGCACGCGCGGAACGAGCTTGCTGACCGAGGGGCCCGGGCTTTCCGCCTTCATAATATGCATATTTCTACCGCCGCTGAGGGGCAAAAACGCCATAATGAATACGAGCACGCCCATACCGCCTACCCAGTGCGTGAAGGAGCGCCACATGATAATGGTGCGCGGCAAGCTCTCTACGTCGGTAAAAATACTCGCACCCGTAGTGGAGAAGCCCGATACGGTTTCAAAGAGCGCGTCGATATAGGACGGAAGCACACCCGAGAAAACGAAAGGGAGCGCACCGAAAAGGCTGATCAGTATCCAGCCAAGCGACACAATGATAAAGCCCTCTTTGGCGTACAGCTCCTTTTTTTTCGGCCGCATCACCGTTACCATAAGCGTGCCGACGGCGGCGAGAAGGGCTATCGCATAAAGAAAGGCGAAAAGCTCGTTCCACTCGCCGTAGACGATCGCCGTCAGTACGGGAAGCAGCATAAAGCACGCCTCGAAAAGAAGAAGCCAGCCGAGGACGTTTTTGACCATTCTATAATTCATTGATATATCCTTATTTCAAAATATCCGAAATATCGTGCAAAGCCTTGATGCCCGAAACGACGACAACATTGTCGCCCGCCTCAATGGTATCGTAGCCGCGGGGGATGATGACCTTTTTATCTCTAAGGATCGCCGCAACAAGCATGCCCTTTTTCAGCGGAAGCTCGGAGAGCGGCTTGGATACGACGGGAGAATCGCCCTTAACGATAAACTCCGCCGCCTCAACCTTGCCCTTGATTAAGCTATAAAGCGTTTCCACGTTGCTTCCTACCGCATTTTGGGCGGCACGGATGTAACGCATCAGCATATCCGTGGTGTAGTTTTCGGGGCAGATCACAGTATCAAGATCGATATATTTGATCACGTCTTCAAAATCGGTGCGGTTGATCTTGGTGATGACCTTGCTTTTTCCAATGCTCTTTACAAAAAGCGAAAGGAAGATATTTTCTTCATCGTGCGGAGTCAAGGAGACGACAGCCCCTGCCGAATCAATGCCCTCTTCGAGAAGGATCTCCTTTTCAGCAAGATTGCCCTCGATCACCGTT
>JAZOSE010000095.1:0-12930 GCA_045656965.1 Eubacteriales bacterium | reverse complement strand
GCTTTCCCCCGATGTTAAAAATCAAATTATCTGTCTTGTTGGCCCTCCCGGTGTCGGTAAGACCTCGCTTGCTGCGTCTATTGCGCGCGCTATGAAGCGCAAGTATGCCCGTATCTCCCTCGGCGGCATTCGTGACGAGGCTGATATTCGCGGTCACAGAAAAACCTACGTTGGCGCTATGCCGGGGCGCTTGGTAGACGCGATTACGAGCGCGGGTGTTATGAACCCCGTAATTGTGCTTGATGAGATCGACAAGCTTTCCTCCAGCCTTCACGGAGACCCCGCATCCGCCCTTCTTGAGGTGCTTGATCCCGAGCAAAACCGCTATTTCCGCGATCATTTTATGGAGCTTTCGGTTGATCTTTCCGATTGTCTCTTTATCGCTACGGCAAACAGCTACGACGGCATTCCCCTGCCTTTGATTGACCGTATGGAGATCATTGAGCTTTCCTCCTACTCCAGAACGGAAAAGCTAAGCATTGCCAAAAACCATTTGATTCCCAAGCAGCTGAAGCGCCACGGGCTTTCCAAAAAGCAGATTCATTTTGCCGAAGAAGCCGTTGTTGAGCTGATTGATTTTTACACCAAAGAGGCAGGCGTTCGAACGCTGGAGCGTGAAATCGCCGCCATTTGCCGAAAGGGTGCCGTAAAAATCGCGGAAACGGGCGCAAAAAGCGTAAAGATCACCGCAAAAACGGTGGGAGCTATGCTTGGAAAGCGCAAATATCTGCGTGAGGAAGCTGAGGCAAGCAACCCCGTCGGTATCGTAAACGGACTTGCTTATACCCAAAGCGGTGGAGATCTTTTGAAGGTCGAGGTGTCCGTTTTGGAGGGCTCCGGCAAGCTTGAGTTGACCGGTCAGCTGGGAAGCGTGATGAAGGAATCGGCGTCGCTCGCCGTCAGTTATGTGCGTAGCGTTGCCAAGAGACTTTCCATCCCTGCTCTTTTCTATAAGGAAAACGATATTCATATTCATTTCCCCGAGGGTGCTATCCCCAAGGACGGCCCCAGCGCGGGTGTTGCTATGACCTGTGCGCTCGTTAGCGCACTTCTTGGCGTTCCCACGCGCCGCGACGTTGCTATGACGGGAGAAATCACCCTTCACGGCAGAGTTCTTGCCATCGGTGGCTTAAAGGAAAAAACAATGGCAGCCTATACAAGCGGTATTAAAACCGTTTTGATTCCTCGCGATAACCTTCGTGATCTTGAGGAAATCGATGCCGAGGCTCGCGAGCATCTCAGATTCGTTCCCTGCGATACCGTTCTCGATGCATTAAACGAGGTACTTACCGAAATTCCCTCGGCTATGCAACTTGAAACACCTGACGCAAAGAACCCCTCCGTTACATCCGACACGCATTTGATCGTGGGGACAGGAACGAGGCAACAAAGGAGCACGGCTCGATGAAAATCAATTTTAACAACGTCTCCTTGCGCCTTAGCGCAGGCAAGAGCGCTCAATTTCCACATGACAGCACACCGCAGATTGCTTTTTCGGGTCGCTCCAACGTGGGAAAAAGCTCTCTTATCAACACGCTTGTGGGTAGAAAATCTCTGGCGCGTGTTTCCTCGGCACCCGGTAAAACGGTAACGATCAACTATTTTGATCTTGATAAAAAGCTTCTTTTGGTTGATCTTCCCGGGTATGGGTACGCCAAGCGCTCGCGCGAGGAGCAGCTCGCCTTTAGCAAGCTTACCGATGCCTTTTTCACCGAAAACCCTTCTGTAAGCTCAATTAAGCTTGTTCTCCAGCTTGTGGACGTGCGCACGGGTCCTACCGAGGACGACATTATGATGATCCAATACCTTTGGGATGCCGGCTTTCCCTTCGCTATCGTTTTGACGAAGGCGGACAAGCTGAGCAAAACCGCGCTGAAGAACGCCGCCGAGGAGATCAAAAGCGAGTATTTTTCCGAGATCGACATTCCGATACTGCCTTTTTCATCCGAGACCCGTCTTGGCAGAGACGAGTTGATTTCTTTGATCGTATCAGCCATTGAAAAATAAACCTGCCGAAAAATAAAGCTCATTTTGGAGTTTATTATGGATACTATCATATACTATTTACTTTCTGCCGCCGCCGTTTTGCTTGTTCTTACGATACACGAGGTGTCGCACGGTTTCGTAGCAAACCGACTCGGCGATCCCACGGCACGCCTCGTTGGGCGTCTTTCTCTCAACCCCCTTCGTCACATTGACCCTATCGGTGCCGTTTGTATGGTGCTTTTCCATTTCGGTTGGGCGAAGCCTGTGCCGATCAACACGCGATTTTTTAAAAATCCCAAAAGGGATATGGCGTTTACCGCGCTGGCGGGTCCCTTATCTAACTTCCTTATCTCCTTTTTGGTCATTCCCCTCTATTTACTTTTAGCGCTTTTAGCAGATTCCTTGGGGGTAACGGGGGTACCGCTTTACCTTTTAAGCATTCCCTACACCTTTTTAATGCTCGTCCATCAGATCAGTCTCGGACTTGGACTTTTTAATCTGATCCCTATTCCGCCCCTTGACGGCTCGCGCGTTTTGTTCGCCTTCTTGCCTGATCGCTACTATTACAAGATCATGCTTTATGAAAGACAGATCGCTTTGGGACTTACCATTGCTCTTTTGCTTGGCGCGAGATTTGGATTTTTATCTACACTCAGCTCCTTCCTTTCGGGAAGCATGGAAAGCATTTGGCGACTCATTCCCGCATTTCGTTAATTTTCCTTAGGAGAAGACCTTATGAACGAACCTATCACCTATCGGTTAGATGATTTTGAAGGCCCTCTTGACCTTCTTTTGACCCTGATTGAAAAGAACAAAATGGATATCGCCGATATACAGATCTCAAAAATTTTTGAGCAATATATGCAGTTTATCGACGAGGCAAGAGAATTAAATCTCGACGTAGCTTGCGAATTTATCGTTATGGCGAGCACCTTGATGCTGATCAAGAGCAAAATGCTTTTGCCGCGCGACCCCGAAAAAGAGGAGGACCCGCGTAAGGAGCTGGCAGATGCCCTTCGCATTTACCAAAAGGCTAAGGAGGACGCAAAGGAGCTTCGTCCGCTTTACGAGGAATACTCGGGCCGTATGGCGAAGGATAACGAGGAGATCCCCGCGGAAAAGGGCTTTCCTCTCGGCCTTGACCCTGCCCTGCTTTCCAAGGCACTCAGCGTGATGATCAATCGCCTTAAGGTATCCAACGAGGTGCCGAGCACGCTGATCAATCCGCTTATCAAAAGAAAGATCGTATCGGTTGAGGAAAGAATCGATATGATCATAGAAAAGCTCACGAATAACGAGGAGGCATCCTTCTTCTTTCTTCTTAAGGACGCCACCGACCGCCCTGAGCTTTTGGCCTCCTTCCTTGGCATCTTAGAGCTGATCAAGCTGCGCCGAATACTCTTTTGTGAGGAGGAAGGCGAGGAATTTTCCATTCTCAGCAAATTCCGCTTAAATCCCGACTATGCGCCCGACGAGGATGAGCCTCACGGCGAATTTGACGATTACACCGAAAAGAAGGATAATGACAATGAGTGAAACGAATACGACTAATCAACCGTTAAAAACCTCCTTTGCGCCTGTTGAAAATGCGGCTGCAGATTTTGAAGAGGTGCTGGAAGCTGTTTTATTTGCGGCGGGTCATCCTGTATCCTATGCAAAGCTTGCCGAGCTTTTTGAGGTATCCGTTTCTATCCTCAAGGAGCGCATTGCTTCCTTTGCGGAGGTATATAACAGCGAAAGCACTCCGCACGGCATTCTCCTTTTGATGTATGATGACGCTTGCCAGCTTTGCACGAAGCAAAAGTATTTACCGCACATTCGTCAAGCGCTCGGCATTCGCAGAAACGGAACGCTCTCCAATTCCTCCATTGAGGTTTTGGCGATCATCGCTTATAATCAGCCCGTTACGCGTGCATACGTAGATAAGGTGCGCGGCGTTGATAGCACCTATGCTGTTTCCTCGCTACTTGAAAGAGGGTTGATTGAGGCAAGAGGTCGTTTGGATGCTCCCGGCCGTCCTATGCTTTACGGTACAACGGCGGACTTCCTCCGTTGCTTTGGGCTCTCCTCGCTCGGCGAGCTTCCCGGCGTTTCCTCCGAGGAGGCGGCAGACATTCTTGCCCGCATGCGCCGTGACACGATGGAGCCCGAGGTGCTTGAAAATCAAATATCCTTTGACGAGGCGCTGTCCGACAGCATTGTTCCCACAGAGGAAACGGAAGACTAACGGTATTTAAAAAACACGAGGGAGGGTAAAATGGCTTTATACATCACGTTGGCTGTTCTTGCGTTTTTTGCCCTGCTTCTCCTTTTGCCCATTAGATTATACGCCCTTTACAACGGAAAAGCAGAGGTTTATCTATCCGTATTGGGAATCCGTTTTTCCCTCTATCCCTCAAAAAAAGGAAAGGGCAAAAAGAAAAAAGGTACCAAAAGCAAAAAGGGCGCCGCTCAAAAAGCCCCAATTTTGGAAAAGAAAGAGGAAAGGGGCTTCTCCCGTCACTTAAAAACCTTTCGCCTCTTTTTGCGCATACTCAAGCGTATAGAAAAGCGACTTCGAAAATCCTTTAAGATCACGGTGCTTGAAATGCGCGCCGCCGTTGCCACGGGTGATGCGGCATCGACCGCTATACTTTACGGCGTTATATCGCAGGGCTTCTCTTATATCCTTGCGATTGCGGACAATTTTGTAAAAACGAAATACGCGGCGAAAAATATAGAGGTTATTCCCGATTATATCGGTACGGATTCAAGCTTCTGTATAAAAATCCGACTTTCATCTAATCTGTTTTACCTTCTTTGCGCGGGTATCCATACCGCGTTTGCATTTTTGACCGAGAAAACAAACCTAAAAAATAAAGTACAGACGGAGGATCAGGAAAATGGCTGATATTTTAGAAATGATGGGTGCTTCCATCGAAAAGGTGAAAGAGATCGCAGGCACGGAAACGGTGATCGGTGATCCCATTTACACGCCAAACGGCACTATGATTTTGCCTGTATCCAAGCTTTCCATGGGCTTTGCCTCCGGGGGTGTTGATTCCACCTCCAAAAAGCAAGAAAAGCCCAAAACGAGCTTCGGCGGAGGCGGTGGCACGGGCGTAAGCCTGACCCCGATCGCGTTTTTGATCGTAAGTGCAGAGGGCAAGATCGATCTTGTTCCCATTACCCCTGCGCAAAACGTAGACACTGTGGACAAGATCGCCGCCTTGATCGAGCGCTCACCCGAAATCCTTGAAAACTTAAAAAACGTTTTCAAAAAGGATAAGAAAGCCTCAAAAAAAGAGGAAACGGTAACCGAGGAATAACTTTTCCGATTATTGCATCGTATCTCCTTGCATATCATTCCCGATATATGCAAACGATAAAGAAAAGGAGATACTATGAAAGCTGTTTTTAAAAGAATGCTCGCGCTCATTTTTGCGCTTGCTCTTTTCTCACTTCCCTTAACTGTAGCGGCAGAGCAGACGAACAAGCCTACCCTTTCTGCTCAAAGCGCCATTTTATACGAGGCGCACTCGGATACGGTTTTATGGGAAAGGAACGCACACGCACCAATGCCTATGGCGAGCACAACTAAAATTATGACTGCGCTTGCCGCGCTTGACGCGTTAGATCCCGACGAATACTTCCCTTTTCCCGCCGAGGCTGTCGGCGTGGAGGGTAGCTCTGCGTATCTTACGGCAGGCGAAATACTGTCTGTGAAGGATATGCTCTACGCTTTGCTTTTACAAAGCGCCAACGACGTTGCCACGGCGCTGGCGCTTCTCTCCGATGGCTCGGTGGAGGCATTTGCAGAGCGTATGAACGCACTAGCAAAGGATTTCGGTTGCGAAAGCACACACTTTGAAAACCCGCACGGGCTTCACAGCGAAAACCACTATACCACGGCTGCCGATTTGGCGATTATCGCAAAAAAGCTGCTCGAAAACGAGCTGCTTGCAGCTATTGTGAAAACCAAGGTATATACTGCCAAGACCTCGACTTTACGACGCACCTTCGTTAATCACAACAAGCTTCTTTCCTTTGATAAGGACGCCGTCGGTGTTAAAACAGGGTTTACAAAATCGAGCGGTCGCTGCCTCGTTGGCGCCGCAGAAAAGAACGGAATGCTTCTCATATCCGTGACTCTGAATGCACCGAGCGATTGGAGCGACCACGCACAGCTTTGGAAATACGTGAGCGACAGATACGAATATAAATGCATTTTAAAGGAGCATCAATACTACGGCAACCTTTCTGTTGTCGGTTCTATTTATCCTTTTGTGTCGGTTACTAACAAGGAAAAAATAGAGTTATTGGTTAAAAAAAGCTCGGCAGATATAGAAATGCATACAGAGGCGCTCCCGCTTCTTGCCCTTCCTATCAAAAAAGGACAGGTGCTTGGACGGCTTGTCCTCACACAAAACGGAAAAGAGATCCGCTCTCTTGATCTCGTTGCAACACACGACGTTTATCCCCATAATATATAAATTTTAGGATTAGGCTATGGAAAAAATCAGACTGCAAAAATTCTTTACCGATTGCGGCGTTCTTTCTCGCCGCGCGGCAGAGGAGGAAATCAAAAACGGAAGCATTAAGGTCAACGGTCATACCGCTTCTCTCGGCGATAAGATCGATCCCGCGAAGGATATCGTTATCTGGAACGGAAAAGAGATCTACCGCAAGGAGAGCGAACACCACTATATCGCGCTCAACAAGCCCCGCGGATATATCACCAGCACAAGCGACCCACAAAACCGAAAATGTGTTACCGAGCTTTTAGAGGGTCACGAGGGACGCGTTTACCCCATCGGCCGCCTCGACTACGTTTCGGAGGGACTTCTTCTTTTGACCGATGACGGAGAGCTTGCCAATCGCTTGACCCACCCGAAGCATCATCTTGAAAAGGTGTATCGCGTAAAGGTCGGCGGCGAGATCTCGGACGAGCAATACGAGCGCCTTACTGATGAAATGGTTATTGACGGATATAAAATTCAGCCCGTTAAGGTCGTTATCGTTTCCTCTGACGGAGATTCTACCCTCTTAAAAATGACTTTAAAAGAGGGCAGAAACCGCCAGATCCGCAAAATGTGCCAGCAAGTTGGATTAACGGTCAAGCGTCTTTGTCGCATCAGCATAGGACCTGTTAAGCTTGACGGGCTTCCCGTTGGCAAATGGCGCTACTTAACACAAAAGGAGATTGATTCTCTCTTTAAAATGACAAAGCTTGATACGTCGGGAAAATGACCTACCCCTCCTTGTGGGAAAGGTATTTTATGCGTGTGGCTTCCCCGCCGCGCAAATGCCTTTGCGATTTGTTGACCTCTAAGACCTCTTTAACAAGCGCGTAGAGTCCGGGGTTGATATATGAAAGCCGTTCGGTGATATCCTTATGTACCGTACTTTTGCTGATCAGGTAATGTGCCGCCACGGCACGCACTGTGGCGCGATGCTCAACGAGATATTCTCCAAGCTCCTCGCACCTTTCCTTGTTCTTGTAAAGCATATATCTCTCCTTCAACTTTCCCTTAATCTTTGATATTACACTATATGAAAGAAAGCGACATCTAATGCTAAAAGAAGAAAATAAGTTTACAGACTCCCTGCTCTTTGAGGGGATGGTCTCCGTACGTGCTATTCTCAAGGCGCAAAACGATGGCATATCCGATCGAAGGATCAAAAGAATTCTTTATAGCGAGGAGAGAATTTCCAAGATCGGCAAGGAAATTGCTTTTTTAAGGCACGAGGGCGAGCGCAAGAGCTTTGCCGTTGAGCCTTGCTCCGAGGAGACCTTAAACACCTTGGCGCTGGGAAACACGCACGGCGGTATTCTCGCGGAATGCACGGAAAGAAAAATTCCCTCGCTTAAGGATTCTCTTTCCAAAATTGCAAAAAACGGATTTTACGTGCTTATAGAAGGAATTGAAGACCCTTATAACTTTGGGTATTCCCTCCGCTCGCTTTATGCACTTGGGATCGACGGTGTAATTCTGACTGAACGCAACTGGATGAGCGCCGCAGGCGTCGTATCGCGTGCCTCTGCCGGTGCCAGCGAGCTTTTCCCACTCTATCGTGCGGAGCCCGAGGAGGCGGTAAGACTTTTTAAAGAGCTTTCCTACACAGTGCTTTGCGCGGACGTCAAAACCAACGACACGCTTGAAAAAAGCGAGCTTTCCTACCCGATCTTCTTGGTCGTTGGAGGAGAAAAACGAGGAATTTCTCGTGCGGTTTTGGAAAAAGCCGACAAAATTCTGAAGATAAGCTACGGCAGAGAATTCGGCGCCGCCCTTTCTGCCGCATCCGCCACTACAATTCTTGCATATGAGATTGCAAAACAAAATCGAGGATAAAATTTAAATGATCGATCCTATTATTTTAATTCAACAGGTTGCCGTTCTCGTTTTAATGATGATTCCCGGCTTCCTTCTTGTTAAATTCCATTTGGTTGGCGACAGCTTCGGTAAGAGCATATCCAACGTGATTCTTTACGTTGCTCAGCCTGCCTTAATTATTGCGGGCTTCGTCTCTGTGGATTTCAACGGAACAGTTGTCCTTCGTATGCTCGCGACCTTTATTTTAGCCATTTTTGCTCATTTGATTTTTTACGGCGTCAGTCTTGTTTTCTATAAGAATGCTCCGGAGAAAAGGCGAAACGTTCTGACCTTTGCCACCCTCTTTACCAATGCGGGCTATATGGGCGTTCCCCTGCTTGAAGCTCTTTTTGCAAGAGAGTTTCCCGAGATCGCTATTTACGGCTCGGTATATATCTTCGCCTTTAATATTTTTTGCTGGTCGCTTGGCGCTTATTTATACACGCGAGATAAAAAATACATCTCGGTGCGTAAAATGTTTTTCAATCCCGCAACGATATCGACCTATATTGGAATTTTGATCTTTATTCTTTCTGCGTTCACACCTTTGCGCGATGCATTCGTTATCCCTCTTTTCAGAGGCGACGGCATCGTTCGTACCCTAATGGTGGGTATGAAAGGGCTTGTTGCTCCGCTTTCCATGATGCTCATAGGCTTCCGCTTCGCATCCGTTAAGTTCCGTGGTGCGTTTAAGGACAAATACCTTTATATTTGTATCCTCGTTTCCCTGTTTTTAACGCCTGCCCTTATCTTCTTGCTTGTAAAGCTGATTTCTCTGCTCGGCATTTATCACGACGCCTTGGCACTTTCGGTGCTATTGATGTCTGCCGCCGCGCCTGCCGCAACGGCAACGGGAATGTTTGCTGAAAAATACGACGGTGACGCACCGTACGCAAGCCTCATCGTTTCGGTGACCTCGGTCCTTTGCGTTGTTTCCATGCCGATCATATCCCTTTTGACCTTGATTTATTGATAAACGAAAAAGGAGTGACAGAGTCACTCCTTTTTTCATCCCTTAACCGCGCCGGCGACGACACCGCGAATGATGCTCTTCTGCGCAAGAGCATAAAAAACAATGATGGGAATAATCGCTAAAACGAGCATTGCCATTAAAGCCCCCATATCACGAGAGCCGTATCCGCCCTGTAAATACTGAACGGCAACGGGAATGGTTCGGTATCGGTTGCCGATAACGAGTGCGGGCAGAAGGTAGTCGTTCCATATCCACATCGCGTTTAAAACAGCAACGGTGATCGCCGTTGGCTTAAGGAGCGGAAAAACCACGAGAAAGAAGGTTCTTATAGGACTGCAACCGTCGATTTCCGCCGCTTCCTCAATGGCTATGGGAATGCCGCGAATAAAGCCCGAAAACATAAATACGGAGAGCCCTGCTCCAAAACCAAGGTATAAAAGTACGATGCCAAGCGGATTTTCAAGATTTAAGGTATTGGCAACCTTTGACATCGTAAACATTACCATTTGGAAAGGTACGATCATACTGAAAACAAAAAGATAATACAAAAAGGAAGAAAGCTTGTTTTTTGCCCGCACCAGATACCAAGCGGTCATTGAGGTGCCGATCAAAATGGCAAGAACGGAGAAAACCGTTATAAAAAGCGAATATCCGAACGCCTTAAAAAACTCGATCTTCTTTATGCCGTTTAGATAATTTTTTATGCCGACAAAGGTCTCGCTGTTCGGTAAGGAAAAGGGCGAGGAGGCAATATAGAACTGCCCCTTAAAGGAGTTCATAAGGACGATCAAAATAGGCAAAACAAACGCCAAAGCAACAGCAGTAAGAAGCAAAAAGATAAGAATCTCCTTATAGCTTAGCCGTTTTCTTGTTGTTACCGTCATTCGTTTTTCGCCTCCCTGCGCCTTGAAAAATAAAGCTGAAGCCCTGCAATTGCGGCAACCAAAAGAAAGAAGATAACCGCCTTTGCTTGACCTACACCCTCGCGTCCGACACTACCGTAGAAGGTTTGATAGATGTCAAGAGCAAGCATTGACGTCTCCTTGCCCGGTGCTCCACCCGTTAAGGCAAAGTTCTGGTCAAACATTTTAAAGGAGTTTGTGAGAGTTAAAAATCCGCAAATGGTAAAGGAGGGCGCTAAAAGCGGCATAGTTATATGACGCAGGCTCTGCCACGCGTTTGCGCCGTCAATGGATGCCACCTCATGCAGCTCACGCGGCACTGTTTGCAGACCCGCTATATAAATGATCATCATATAGCCGATCAGCTGCCAGTTTGTAAGCAGCACAAGTCCCCAAAAGCCATAGCTTGCCGAGTAGGTGATGTCCACGCCCAAGCCCGCAAGAAATCCGTTGATAATAAGCTGCCAGATATAACCGAGCACGATGCCGCCGATCAGGTTCGGCATAAAGAACACGGTTCTAAAAAGATTCGTGCCCTTCTTCCCTCGCGTTAAAAGAATCGCAAGCGCAAACGCCAAAAGATTGACGGTCAGCGTGCTGACAACGGTAAATCGTGCTGTAAAAAAGAACGCGTCCCAAAAGCTACCTGAGCCGCGAAGCGCCTCAATATAATTGGCAAAGCCGACAAATCGCGCGTTTTCTACCGTCGTAAAGCTGGTAAAGGACAGATATATGCCCATTAAAAACGGAACGAGAAAGGAAATGACGAACGCAATAAGCGTCGGTAAAACAAAGATCGGAAAATATCGGTAAAGCGACCTGCGCATATAATTTCCTTTCTATTTTACGGCATAGCTCCTGCCGATTCTTCCTTCCAGCGCTGTACAAACAGCTGCTTCACGTCATTCCAGCTCTTGCTTCCCTGCGCGTATTGCAGAAGTGCAGCACCAAAATCAGACTTGAAATTTTGACCGGGGAAAACGGTGAACGCCCAAGGTACGTTATAGGTGTCTTCCTTTTCGAGCCAGTCGCTGACCTCGCGGGAAAGCGGGTCGGAGGGCTTATCCTCCGCGGTAAAGGTATCAAAGGGCGCGATAAAATCCAGCTTTTCATTTACCAGCTTTTTTCCCGTTTCAGAGGTAAAGAGCCATTCAAGAAAAGCAAGAGCGGCATCCTGATCCTCCTTGGGGGCATTTTTATTGATTGCAAAATAGTTTTCCGTGCCGGTACATAGGCCCTGCGACTCCTCCTCGGAGATTCCCGTATACAAGGGCAAAAAGTGTACGTTTTCTGCCTTTACCACATTTCCTTCCACGTCCTTGATCTGACTGTACGCCCAGTTGCCGTTTTGCACCATAGCGCACTTACCGAGCGCAAACTCTGCCATTGAATCCGCAACCTGCACCGAGCCTAAAAGCTTCGGATCGGTGGTAGAGTTGTTGATATAGAGGTCGAAGAGATTTTTAAAATTGTCGCTATACTTAAACTCAACCTCTTTGTAGGTTTTGGGATCGGAGAGATCTACGTTTTTATCTAAAAATTCGTAGTAGAGCGGAACGTTGGCTAAATGGGTCTGCCAGCGCCAATCCTCACCGTTTTTAAGAGAGGTGGCGGCGAAAACACCGTCAATCCCCATCTCTGCCTTGCGCGCGGTCATATCCTCGACCAAAGCCTTGAGATCACGGAAGGAGCGAACGTCAGCCATAGATTTAAAGCTCGTTGCTCTGTTTGTCAACGCAAAATATTTGTCGGTGATGGCGCTGTTATAAATAATACCGTATCCTTCGACAACGTATGGGATACCGTAAACACCCTCACCGTCTTTAATAGCGAGTGTTTTGTCACTCAAATGCTTGTAGATGGCGCTGTCCTTTAAATCAAGGCAATAATCCTTCCAAGCCGCATATCCGACAGGACCGTTGATCTGGAAGATCACGGGCGCGTCCTTTTTGGCAATTTCGGATTTAAGGGTCTGTTCATAGGTGCCCGACGCGGCGGTCACTACGCGCACGGAAACGCCCGTTTCCTTTTCATATGCCTTGGAGATCTCCTCGTATGCCGAGGCGCTTTCAGGCTTGAAATTCAAAAAATACACGCCTTCACTTCTTCCGCACGAGCAAAGAAGTGCGCAAAGAGACAAAAGCAATGCAAGAAAAAATGCTTTTTTCATATTGATAAAATTCCTTTCTTTTGAGGTAACACAGTACAAATTTTCTTTTTATATTGTGGATACTCTTATTTTTTCCTCTAAAAATCCAATCATACCAAACTTAAAAAGACACTTTTTGGAGAAAAAAGAGGCTGAGCCTTCGCCTATCGAAAAGCGTTTGACTCAGCCTTTTATTTAATCGAAGCTTCTTTCCTTATAAAACGCGATATCTCGCTTGGACATAGGATTTCCTGTTGCAGGAACCTTGCGCTTACGGTAAAGCTCTGCGTTTTCATAGAGCTCTGCCGTTGCTTCCTCCGCACCGATGATCTTGGTCTTAGGTGGCTTCACGCTAAAGAGCGTGTTTCCGCCTGCCGTTCTCGTGGCGACGGGATTGACAAGCTCGGTAGAGATACAAATAGCCTTGCTATTATTAGCTCGCAAAACGATATCCTTCTTCTTGCTCTTGCCTTCAAGATAGAAAGCCGCCACAGCGGGAGATTTACCGGAATACGCATTCGTCAGCTTCCTTCTTACCGATTTGGTCTGGTAAGCCTCAAGAGGAAT
>JAZOSE010000094.1:0-2745 GCA_045656965.1 Eubacteriales bacterium | reverse complement strand
ACCAAAGTAAAGACAGCCGCGGAAGGTTCTTCCTTCCTTGTTCATAGCGTCCATCGTGGGAAGAAAGATGGTCTTCATGCATTCCTCGGCAATGTCCGCTGTATAGTAGGGGTTGGGGGCAACGGTGCCCATGCCGCCCGTGTTTAAGCCCTCGTCGTTATCAAAGGCGCGCTTGTGGTCCATAGAGGAGACCATAGGCACAAGCGTCTCGCCGTCGGTAAAGGCAAGCACGGAAACCTCGGGTCCGGTTAAAAATTCCTCGATGACGATGCGGCTTCCGCTGGCACCGAACACCTTATCCTCCATAATGGAGCGAACAGCGTCGGTCGCTTCTTTTCTTGTTTGGGCGATAATAACACCCTTGCCGAGCGCCAGACCATCCGCCTTGACAACGGTGGGAATGGGTGCGCTTTCAAGATAAGCGAGTGCGTCGGCGGCGTTCTCAAAGACCTCGTAGGAGGCGGTGGGAATGCCATACTTCTTCATTAAGTTCTTGGAGAAGACCTTGCTTCCCTCAATGATAGCGGCGTTCGCACGGGGACCGAAGGCGGGGATGCCCGCTTCCTCAAGCGCGTCGACCATGCCGAGCACAAGCGGATCGTCGGGAGCGACCACCGCGAAGTCTATCGCGTTTTCCTTGGCAAAGCGTACCGCGCCCTCAATGTCCTTCGCACCGATCGGTACGCAGGTAGCGTCAGCGGCAATGCCGCCGTTGCCGGGCAGAGCGAAGATCTCGCTCACGCTTTGGTTTTCCTTTAACTTTTTGATGATGGCGTGCTCTCTGCCGCCGCCACCGACAACCATAATTTTCATATTTTCTATCCTTTATGTAAAGAATTATTTACTTTCTGCAATTTCCTTGGCAACAAGCTCGGTGGCACGGGGCAAAATCTTCCACTCTGCCTCCTCCATCACGCGCTTTTGAAGGATCTCGGGGGTGTCACCCGCGAGAATATCCACCGCCTTTTGAAGAATGATCTCGCCGCCGTCGGGAATTTCGTTAACGAAATGCACCGTTGCGCCCGTGACCTTCACACCGTAGGCAAGTGCCGCCTCATGCACGCGGAGTCCGTAAAAGCCCTTGCCGCAGAAGGAGGGGATGAGCGAGGGGTGAACGTTGAGAATGCGGCGGGGGAAGAGCGAGGTAAAGCGCTCGCTTAATATGCTCATAAAGCCCGCAAGCACGATCATTTCCGCACCGCTTTCCTTGATGGCGGCTAAAATGCCGTCCTCAAACGCCTCTTGCGAGGGGGAAGCCTTGCGCGAAACGACAACGCCCGGAATGCCTGCGCGCTCCGCGCGCGTGAGCGCATACGCGCCCTCGCTGCTGGAAACGACCAAAACGATCTCGCCGCTTTCAATAATGCCGCTTGCCTCAGCGTCGATCAGCGCTTGAAGATTGGTGCCGCCGCCCGAAACGAAAACGGCAATCTTTGTTTTTTGCATAGTCCTTTAACCTCTTTTACGGGTTAGTGAAGGTCGACCTGCTCGTCGTTTTCGCCGACGGGAATGATCTTACCGATGACGTAAGCATTGTCGCCGTTTTCCTTGAGAATAGCGAGCGTTTTATCTACGTCCTCGGGACGAACGACCACGCACATACCCACACCCATATTGAAGGTGTTGTACATATCGTGCTCGGGAATGTTGCCCTCTTTTGCGATCAGGTCAAAGATGGGAAGGGTGCGAACGTCCGTCTTTGCGATGGAAACGCCCAGACCCTCGGGAATGCAGCGAGGCATATTCTCGTAGAAGCCGCCACCCGTGATGTGCGAGATACCCGAAACCTCAACGGCGTCAAGAAGAGCGAGAATGCTCTTAACGTAGATGCGGGTAGGCGTGAGCAGCGTGTCGCCAAGAGAGGCACCGCCAAGCTCGGCACGGGGAGAGGTGAGGTCGGCGTTGTCAATATCGAACACCTTGCGAACGAGCGAGAAGCCGTTGGAGTGAACGCCCGTCGAGGGAAGCGCGATCATAACGTCGCCCGCCTTCATCGATTTGTTGTTGATCACCTTGTCTCTGTCAACCACGCCGACGGCAAAGCCGGCAAGGTCGTATTCGTCCTCGGGCATAAGACCGGGATGCTCGGCAGTCTCACCGCCGATCAGCGCGGCACCCGACTGTACGCAGCCCTCGGCAACGCCGCTGACGATCGCGGCGATCTTCTCGGGATAGTTCTTGCCGCAAGCGATATAGTCAAGGAAGAAAAGGGGAGCGGCGCCCGAGCAGATGATGTCGTTAACGCACATAGCTACCGCGTCGATACCGATGGTGTCGTGCTTGTCAAGAAGGAACGCCAGCTTGATCTTGGTACCGACGCCGTCGGTACCGCTGACGAGAATGGGGTTCTTGTACTTTGCGGTGTCAAGAGAAAATAGACCCCCAAAGCCGCCGATATCGGAGGCAACACCCGCCGTTAAGGTGCGGGCAATAGACTTTTTCATAAGCTCAACGGAGCGATAGCCCGCGGTGATGTCAACGCCCGCGGCTGCATAGCTTTCGGATTTGGAATTTTCGATCATTGTTAGACTCCTTTATCGGTCGGTATTAGTGATGGAAAAGACGAAGGCCTGTGAACGCCATGACCATATGGTACTTGTTGCACGCCGCGATGACGAATTCGTCGCGGATAGAGCCGCCGGGCTCTGCCACGTAGGAAACACCGCTGAGGCGACCGCGCTCGATGCTGTCGTCAAAGGGGAAGAAAGCGTCGGAGCCGAGGGATACGCCCGAGAGCGTGTCGAG
>JAZOSE010000093.1:0-3433 GCA_045656965.1 Eubacteriales bacterium | reverse complement strand
GTATATACCGTCAACGTACGTCATAGAGATCGCACCGTCGGTATAGTACCAGTCGTAAATGTTCCACACGCCACCCGCGATGTCAGCGGTGTATCGGCTGGGATCTACGTAGTCGCTATAGCCCGCTTTTCCGTAGAAATTCTCGGGTGTGATAGCGGTAAGCTTCTCATCGGATGCCGTTTTGGCGTATCCGTCGAAAAGTGCTACGAGACCTTCCTTTACGTACAGGTCAAGATAGCTTCCCGTGCTCTTTTGCGAGCTTTCGGGTGTGGTACCTTCCGCCGCAGACGCACCCGTGGCAAACACGGTGAACGCGCTAAGAAGCATAGAAAGCACCAAAATAAGGCTCAAAACTTTCTTTTTCATAAAAAGACTCCTCTTTTTAAGTTACAGTTTCAGTGTTATAAGCTGCCCAACGCATCGGGAAAACTTATAACGGATATACAAATTCTTCTACCGAAAGACCGGCTTTTTTAAAGAAAGTGTACAAATTCCATTTTAATTGTATCAAAATATTCCTTTACTGTCAACCGTCCTTGTTACCAAAACACGACATGTTTTTAAAATGATGTCTTTTTTGTATATGACAAAATGCACAAAAAAACAATAAAAATCCCCCGGTCAAACCGGGGGTATTTCATTTTCGGGTAAAACCCTAAATGTTACTGGCTACGCACAAGTGCGTTTTAGATTGGCCTGCCAGCCATGCATCTGTTACTTACTACCCATAAATGGGTCCCGTGGGTCGAACATTGCCAACTGGTCGCTCTCTTTATCTTGTTTTAATTGGTCTGCTATATACTCCTTTATTGCTTTCGTGTTCTTCCCCACGGTATCTACGTAATATCCCTTGCACCAAAATTCGCGGTTTCGGTACGCAAATTTCATATTACCCCACTTTTGAAAAATCAAAAGTGCGCTTTTTCCTTTGAGATAACCCATAAACCCCGAAACGCTCATTTTGGGCGGGATGCTTACCAGCATATGTATATGGTCTGGGCATACCTCACCTTCAATTATTTCTACACCCTTCCATTGGCATAATTTCCGAAGTATCTCTCTTATCTCTAACCGTTTTTCTTCGAAAAACACCTTACGCCTATACTTTGGCGCAAAGACAATGTGGTACTTGCAATTCCACGTCGTATGTGCTAAAATATTATTGTCTATGCTCTCTTTTTTCATAGATAAATCCTCCAATATGTTTTTTATTTTGACTGGCAGGTCTCTTTATTATAACATATTGGAGGATTTCTTTTCACCGGTTAACCTTTATTGAACCACGCGACTATCGCGTGGTTTTCGTTATACAAAACGCGCCTCCTCAGACCGAGGAAGCGCAGATTTCTGTTTACAAGCTTGACAGCAAAAGGTGGGCATCGCCCGAAAGCACACACGCACCGAGCGTTGCGGGAAGAAGGTAGCTGTCCCCCTTCGAAAAAGGATATGCCTCTCCTTCAAAGCGGATCTCTCCCTCTCCGCGTGTGCAAAGGATATGCACGAAGGATTCTTCGCCCACAAAAAGTTCCCTTTTCCCGTCAAGCTCACATCCTTCTACACGGAAATAAGGGCTGACACAGATGATATTTGCATCGCTTTTTTCCGCTTCGGTGGCGCGTGCGTAACGCACGGCATCGACCTCTTCTTCACGGAAGGGACGCACGACCGCCAGCGCCTTTTCAAGATGCAAGGGGCGAAGCTTGCCCTCCTTATCGCGGCGGTTGTAGTCGAAGAAACGGTAGGTTACGTCAGAGCTTTGCTGGATCTCTGCGATAACGATGCCCTCGCCTATCGCGTGAAGCATCCCGGATGGGATAAAAACGGCATCTCCCGTTTTAACGGGAAGCTCTCTCATCACGTCGGCAAGCGTTCCCTCCTTTACCGCCTCGGCGAGGGCTTCTCTGTCAACGCCGTCCTTTAATCCGTAGATAAGGCGTGCGCCCGGCTTTGCCTCGGCGATATACCACACCTCGGTTTTTCCAAGCTCACCCTCGTTTGCCATGGCGTAATCATCGGAGGGGTGCACCTGCACGGAAAGCTTGTCGGCGGCATCTATCCATTTAATGAGAAGCGGAAAGCGGTCGCCCTTATGCTTTTTACCAATAAGGACATCGCCGTAATCGGAAAAATAGTCGCAAAGGAGCGCACCCGCTTTGTCGCCGTTTTCGATCATAGCGCTTTCCTCGGGCGTGCGCGAGGAAAGCTCCCAAGCCTCGGCGAGCTTCTCCCCCTCATAGCTTTTTCCGTATTCCTCTATCAGCCTTCGCCCTCCCCAAAGCGCCGTTTTTAAAACGGGCGCAAGCTTCAAGGGATATAAAAAGTTTGTTTCACCCATCTTTTTTTCACTCTTCACTCTTTACTTTTCACTCTTCATTAGCCACAAAAGAAAAGGTGGGACGAGCCCACCTTTTTATTATTTGTTCCAGGCGGATTTGCCAAGATATTTCTTGTACTCCGTATAAGCCTTATCCCAAGCAGCAGCCTCGTCGGGCTCGTAGATCTTAAGAGGCGTGGAGGCATCCACGATATCGCGCGCGCTCTTAAGGTCGGCGATTTCACCGAGGGCAATCAGCTGAACGGCGATATTACCGATAACGGTAGCTTCAACGGGACCTGCTACCACGCGAACGCCCGTGGCATTTGCGGTAAGGCGGCAAAGAAGCGTGTCCTTAATACCGCCGCCAATCATATTGATCTGCCCGAAGTCGTGCTCGGAAATCTCTCGAAGCTTCTCGAAATTCACCTTATACTTCATAGCAAGGCTCTCGTAGATACAGCGCATAATCTCACCGCGCGTTTCGGGAACGTGCTGACCGGTGGCACGGCAGAATTCCTGCACGCGCTTCGGAAGGTTGCCCGCAGGCTCAAACTCAGGAGCGTCGCAGTCGATAAAGCAGCGGAAGGGCTCAGCGGCAAGCGCTTCTCTTTCAAGGTCGGCATACGAAACGTCCGCCCCTTCGCGGATCCACTGACGGCGGGATTCCTGAATGAGCCAAAGTCCCATAATGTTTTTAAGGAAGCGGGTGGTACCCTCGTAGCCGCCCTCGTTGGTGTACTGAATTTCCTCAGACTTCTCGTTGATAACGGGAGTGGGAAGCTCGGTGCCGAAGAGCGACCAGGTGCCGCAAGAGATATAAACGAAATCGCCCTTTGCGGGTGCGGCGGCAACGGCGGATGCCGTGTCGTGCGTGCAGACGGCAATCACGGGAACAGGCTCACAGTCAAACTCCTCGCAAAGCTCCTTCGAAAGCATACCGTAGCTTTCGCCCGGCTGAATGATCTCGGGAAGAACGCTCGTGGGAATGCCGAGCTTTTCAAGAATCTCGTAGCTCCAGCCCTTGGTGTAGGGATCAAGGAAGTTGGAGGTGGAGGCGATGGTCGCCTCGGCGCGCATAACGCCCGTAAGGAAGTACGCAAACAGGTCGGGCATAAA
>JAZOSE010000092.1:0-9781 GCA_045656965.1 Eubacteriales bacterium | reverse complement strand
TGACTTATTGGGGGTTGGTATTGTTTCCCAGGACGCAGAGAAGGACGTGGCGTACCTGTCGCGCGGCACCAAGGAGATGACGTATCTTGCGCTTCGCATGTCGCTGCTTGACCTTCTTTACGACGGAGCGCCTCCCGTGTGCCTTGTCGAGTGCTTCGCTCATCAGGACGACGGGCGTGCCGCCGCGGTTATGCGCACCTTGGAGACGCTGACCGCTTCAACGGGAATGCAGTGCTTCCTCTTTACCTCGCAAGAGAGGGAAAGGAGGCTTGCCGACCGCGTCTTTGGCAAATATCGCCGTATCACGTTGCGAAAGTAAGTCGCACGACAAAAGGAGTTTGATTTATGATAAAGAAAAGAGTGCTCGTTGTCGGCTCCGCGAATATGGATATGCATATTCCCATCAGCGCGATGCCGTCGGCGGGCGAAACGCAAATGCAAAGGGGAAGCGTCAGCTACAGCCCCGGAGGCAAGAGTGCCAACTCTGCCGTAGCGTTTGCCAATCTGGGCGCGGATACCGTGTTTTGCGCGCGCATCGGGCACGACTCGCACGGCGAAACGCTTTACGCCTACTATAAGGAGTTAGGCATCGACGTTTCCGCGATGGCGATCGACCGCGAGCATGCCACCGGCTTTGCCGCCATTATGGTGGATGAGGCAACCGCAGAGAACCGTATTCTCGTATATCCCGGCGCCAACGAATATCTTTCCGAGGAGAATATCGACAAGGCGTTTCTTTCCTCGCCCGACGCGCTTTATATGCAGCTTGAAATTCCAAGCGAGCTGGTGATCTCCTCTGCGGAATACGCCTTCCACCGCGGTATCCCGACCTTTATTGACGCGGGACCTGCGAAGGCGGATTTCCCTTTGGAGAAGCTTCCTCCCGTGACCGTCTTTTCCCCCAATGAGACGGAAACGGAGTGCTATACGGGCATTAAGCCCCTCGGTGCCGACGCATGCTTAAAGGCGGCGCATGCTCTGCATAAGCGCCTCAAGGCGCAGTACATCGTTTTAAAGCTTGGCGACAGAGGTGCCTTTATCTTCAACGGCACGCGCTGTAAGTTTGTTCCCGCCTTCCACGTTCACGCCGTGGATACCACCGCGGCGGGCGACGCCTTTACCGCGGCGCTCACGCTCCGCTATCTGCAGTACGGCGACATCAACGAGGCGGCATATTACGCCAACGCCGTGGCGGCGCTCACCGTCACCAAGAAGGGCGCGTCCTTCTCCATTCCCACAGCGGAAGAGGTGGAGGCGTTTATCGCCACGCAGGAGAGCCTTTGAGCTATGAATGAAAAAATAAAGGTCATAGCCGTCACAGGTCCGACCGCGAGCGGAAAAAGCGCGCTTGCCCTAAGGCTTGCCGAGGCGCTGGACGGAGAGATCGTGTCGCTGGACTCTATGCAGATCTATCGCGGTATGGATATTGGCACCGCAAAGCCCACGGAGGCAGAGCGAAGCGCCGTCGCTCACCATATGATCGACATTCTTGACCCCGACGAGCGCTTTTCGGCGGCAGAGTATGCCATCCTCGCTGAAAAAGCGATCGAGGATATCGCTTCGCGCGGTAAAATGCCGATTCTTTGCGGCGGTACGGGCTTGTATTTGGAGGCGTTAAGAACGGCGCGGCACGGCGAGAGCATGCCGACCGACGAGGTGTTTCGCGCCGAGATGCGCGCCCTTGCCGAGAGAGAGGGGAACGACGTGCTTCACGCGCGCCTTTGTGAGATCGACCCCGAAAGCGCCGATGCGATACATAAAAACAACGTCACGCGCGTCATTCGCGCCTTGGAGATCTATCATCTGACGGGAAAACCGAAAAGTCTTTTCGACAAGGAGGCACCCAAGGAAAATCCACGCCTTTCGATCTTGAATTTAACGCTTTTTTACCGCTCGCGAGAGCTTCTTTACAGCCGTATCGACGCGCGCGTGGAGCAGATGATGCGAGAGGGGCTTCTTGGAGAAACCAAGCGTCTTTTAGATGCGGGCGCGCTCAAACAAGGAAGCACCGCTGCCGCTGCGATCGGCTACAAGGAATGCCTTGGCGCTATTCGCAAGGAGATGACTGAGAGGGAAGCCGCAGAGGCACTGTGCCTTGCTACACGCCACTACGCCAAACGGCAGATCACGTGGTTTTCCGCAAAGGAGCACACGCCGATTTATGCCGATTGCGAGGATGGAATGCGCGCGACGGAGGACATCCTTGCCGACGCGCTTGCCGTCTCGCGTGAATTTTTAAACAGCTAACAAAAAAAGGGAGAACATAAAAATGAAAGCACAAGAACTGATTGAAAAAATTAAAGGCGGCGCACTTGGCGCCTATGCACATCTGTACGGCGACCTTGCCGACCAGTCGGCGCGTTATATTGCCGCCGTTGAGAGCTTTACCGCCATTTACGGTGACGATAGAGACGTTTATCTCTTCTCGGTACCCGGCAGAAGCGAGGTGCAGGGCAACCACACCGACCATAACCACGGCTGCGTGCTTGCCGCCGCGATCGACCGTGATATTATCGCCGTTGTTTCCCCTTCGGAAAACGGCGTGATCCGTTTAAAGAGCGAGGGGTATGATGAGGACGTTGTGCTGCTTTCAAAATGCGACGATCCCACCGCCTTTGCCGATTTTTCCTCGGCATCGCTGATCGCGGGCACGGTGGGTGCCTTCCGTGAGCGCGGATACTCCGTGGGCGGCTTCGACGCTTACACCGTCAACCGTGTGCTCAAGGGCTCGGGACTTTCCTCGTCCGCCGCCTTTGAGGTTATGATCGGCAACATTTTAAATCATATGTATAACGATGGCAAAATTGCTAACGAGGAGTTAGCAAAAATCGCTCAATACGCCGAGAACGTGTATTTTGGAAAGCCCTGCGGACTGATGGACCAGATGGCGTGCGCGGTGGGTGGCTTCGTGTTTATCGATTTTAACGACCCGAAGAACCCCGAGATCGAGCCTATCCGCTTCTCGCTTTCCGATGAGGGCTTCGTTCTTGCAATCGTCAACACGGGCGGCAACCACGCCGACCTTAACGCTGACTACGCCTCTGTTCCCGCCGAGATGAAGAGCGTTGCCGCTTATTTCGGCAAGGAGGTGCTTCGCTCTCTTAGCGAGGAAGAGATCATTGCCAATGCTCCCGTGCTTCGCCGCACCGTTGGCGACCGCGCTATTCTGCGCGCACTGCATTTCGTTCGTGAGAACGCGCGCGTGCAAAGCACCGCCGCTCTTTTGAAGAAGGGTGATGTAGCGGGCTTCCTTGATAGCGTTATCGCCTCGGGCAACTCTTCCTTTAAGTATTTGCAGAACGTTTACACCAACAAAAACGTCGAGGAGCAGGGGCTTTCTCTCGCGCTCGCCGTTGCTGAGGGAGCTTTGGAGGGCAAGGGCTGTGCTTACCGCGTTCACGGCGGCGGCTTTGCGGGCACTACGCAGGCATTCGTTCGCCGCGAGTACGCCGAGGAGTACGCGCTTTTGATGGATTCCGTGTTCGGTGAGGGAGCATGCATGATGCTTGCCGTTCGTCCTGAGGGCGCGGTTGAGATCAAGCTCTAAAAATAAGCGACAAGCATATTCACTGTCCGTTTTTTCGGACAACAGATTTGTTAAGATAAATACGGAAGGGCGAGGGACGCCCGAAAAGAAAGGAAACAACGAATATGGCTACTAAGAAGGCAACGAAGGAAAAGGCGCAGGATCTCGCCCCCGTTATGGATAAAAAGGCGGCGCTGGAAACGGCGATCACGCGCATTGAAAAGGAATACGGCAAGGGCACCATTATGAAGCTCGGCGAGAACACGCAGATGAACGTTTCCGCAGTCTCCACCGGCTCTATTGCGCTTGACGTGGCACTTGGTATCGGCGGTGTGCCGAAGGGAAGGATCGTGGAGATCTACGGTCCTGAGTCCTCGGGTAAGACCACCGTTGCGCTTCACGTGGTTGCCGAGGTGCAGAAGCTTGGCGGCGAGGCGGCGTTTATCGACGCGGAGCACGCTCTTGACCCCGGTTATGCGACAAATCTGGGGGTAGACATCAACAATCTTCTCGTTTCTCAGCCCGATTCGGGCGAGCAGGCGCTGGAAATTGCCGATGCGCTTGTGCATTCGGGTGCTATCGATGTGATCGTTATCGACTCGGTTGCGGCACTCACGCCTCAGCAGGAGATCGACGGTGATATGGGCGCGTCCCACGTGGGTCTTCAAGCACGACTGATGTCGCAGGCGATGAGAAAGCTCTCCGCCTCGATCTCCAAGACCAACTGCATCGTGATCTTCATTAACCAGCTTCGTGAGAAGGTGGGCATCTCCTACGGCAACCCTGAGGTTACTCCCGGCGGCAGAGCCCTCAAGTTCTATGCCTCTGTGCGTATTGAAATTCGCAAAAAGGACGTTCTCAAGGACGGCAGCACCATTTACGGTAACCACGTTGCCTGCAAGGTCGTTAAAAATAAGGTAGCGCCCCCCTTCAAGACGGCGGAGTTCGATATTCTTTACGGCAAGGGCATTTCCAAGCTCAGCGAGCTTGTGGATATGGGCTCTGCGTTCGGTATCGTTGAAAAAAGCGGCTCTTGGTTCTCCTATGGCGGTCAGCGCATCGGACAGGGTAAGGAAAAGGCGGTCGCCTTCCTTGAAGGACACCCCGACGTTGCCGCCGAGATCGAAGCAAAGCTTCGCGTTGCCGCTACCACGGGCGAGGTCGCCGAGACCTACGAGCTTGACGAGGAATTTGACCTTTCGGGTCTTGAGGACGACAACTGATCGCTATGAAGGCAACCGTTTTGCGTGTTGTGCGCTCCCACGTGGGAGACGCTTATATCATTACACTCTCTATCCCTGCGGCGAGTGGGGATAGAGAGCAGTCTT
The DNA here is from genome assembly GCA_045656965.1 of Eubacteriales bacterium. Lineage (GTDB taxonomy): Bacteria > Bacillota > Clostridia > Oscillospirales > CAG-272 > UBA1740. The sequence continues at coordinate 4,927 of JAZOSE010000092.1, read as the reverse complement.
ATCGCGTCAGCGCCGAGCGTTATGCCGACGCGGGCTTTCCCGAGGCACAGGATGCTTTGGAGGGTGAGGCTCTTTACGAGCTGATCCGCGAGGAAGAAGAAAAGCGCGCCTACGAGCGCGCTGTTCGCATTTTGGCGTCGGGCGACAACACCCGCCTTTTGCTTATACGAAAGCTTCGCGAGCGCGGCTTTGACGGGCGCGCCGCCGAGAACGCGGTGGATAAGCTGATCGAAAAGGGGTATTTGCGCGAGGAGGATATCCTCCTTCGCCAGCTTGCCGTCTTTAAAAAGCGGCTTTGGGGCCCGCGCAAGTATCTGCCCGCGCTTCTTTCCAAGGGCTTTTCGCGCGAGCTGATCGAGCGCGTGCGAGAGCAAGCGAGGAACGAAGGGGTCTATGACGAGGAAAGCGTAAAGGCAGAGCTTCTCGAGCGCTTCTCGCCAAACGGCGTTGCCGAGGAGAAAGCCCTCCTATATAAATACGGATTTCGTTAAATGCAAACAAAGATTTGCAAAAGGAGAAAATCATGCAAGCAGTTCCTAAATTTCCGCGCGGTGCGCGTGTGATCTTTTTCGGCGATTCGATCACCTGCAAGGGCACCTTTATCGCGCATATTCAGGACTATTACCTTTCTCATTTCCCTGAGGATAGGGTCAAATGCTTTAACGCGGGTGTTTCGGGCGGTACGGTTAAAAAAAGCGCACTTCCGTTTTTTGAAAGAGACCTTGCCGATTATAACCCCACGCACGCGGTCATTATGCTGGGCATGAATGACCTTTGGCAGCCATTTGAGGATTATTTTGAGGGCATGGAGGAGCTTGCCGACAAGCTTTACGCGCGCGGCATTCCCGTGATCTTTTGCACCCCCACGCCGATCGACAGCGGCAGAGCACCCGTAAACGCGAACACGGTCAGAAGTGCCGACAAGCTGACGGGGCTTGGCTATTTTTGCTATGGGCTTGCAAAAAAATACGGTGCGCCCGTGGTGGATATGAACGCCGTGATGACGGCGTTCCTTACCGATAAGCAAAAGAAAAATCCTAATTTTACGCTTCACTGGGACGATCGCATTCATCCCACGCCGGAGCTTGGGCACGTCGTTATGGCGCTTGCGTTTTTAGAGGCGCAGGGCTTTACGGATATTCCCAAGCCCACCGCAGAGGCGTATGAGAAGGGCGATTACCGTTTGTTCCTTTCCGAGAAGTACCAAGCGCGCTACGACAAGGAGCAGATCGTTCGCTGCGTGCGCTGTGCCGACTATCTTGTGGTTGGAGAGGAGCTTTGGAATGCGCCGCTTGAGGAGAGAATGAAGCCTATCGCCGAATACTTAAAGAGGGCAGACGCAGGCGAGCAGCTCAACGGCTACGTGGTAAATTTGGCGCGTGAGTACGGCAGATTCGCGCCGCACGAGAGGGAGCATATTTCCGACCTGCTTGCGCTTACCGACGCGCTTTACGACTAAAATAAAGGGAAAAGGAAGAAAAGCTATGGGAAGGGGAAGAAAAGGGCTTCGCGCTGTGGCGGCTTGTGCCGTTCTTTTGTTGATCCTTGCCACCGTTTCGTCCTATTTTCTTCCCCCCGCGCTTCCCGATGAGTTTAAGGACGGGCTTCCCGAGGGCTACACGGCATCCACCTCGGCGCGTGACGGTTGGCTCTCGGTGGATGCCGAGGGCGTGGCGCGTGTGCATCCCGAGCGGTGCGTTTATAAAAGGGAGCTGGTCATTCCCGAGGTGATCAACGGCATTCAGGTGACGGGCTTTTACTGTGACCTTGAGAACAGTGCGCCGTGGATTGAGAAGATCACCTTTGCCGCCACGATGGAGACGGTGGGAGAGTTTCCCCTTCACAAATGGTCGGGACTTCGTGAGATCGTTTTTAAGGACGGGATACGCGATCTTTCAAACACCTATCTCGGCAATAAGAAGAATTTAAAGAAGCTGGTCATTCCCGCATCCGTTACCGCTTTGCGCCAAGACTTCTTGCTTTCGGGCGCGGAGGACTTGGTCGTTCATTTTGGCGGCACCGAGGAAGAATGGGCAGCGCTCGGACAGGGTGCGAAACGCCTTTCGGAGAAATATACCGTTGTTTTTTCGTCCGACCGCAGTAAATAATTGTAAACTTTTTTTGAATACGCTTTACTTCTTATAAAGATTGTAGTATAATGTTTTTCGTATGACCGTTTGCACGGCTTGCGGCGCTTCACCCGCCCGCTTTCTGAGCTTGCGGCACAAATAAAAAGAAAGGTGAAAAGAAAATGATCGAGAAAGAAACCAAAGCAAACCTCATTGAGACCTACAAGATCAATGAGCGCGACACCGGTTCTCCCGAGGTTCAGGTTGCAATCTTAACCGAGAGAATCAATTCTTTGACCGAGCATCTGAAGAAGAACCCCAAGGACTTCCACTCCCAGAGAGGTCTCTCCAGAATGGTTGGCCACAGAAAGAACCTGCTTGGCTATTTGGCAAAGAAGGATATCGAAAGATACCGTGCCATCATCGCAAAGCTCGGCCTCAGAAAGTAATTCTGAGCCACCGTACCGCCGCGGCGATCGCCGCGGCAGTACAAAGCGGTGGCAGGGAAGGTAGCAGTTAATATGCGCCGAAGGCTTCGGCGCGTATCAAGTGCTATGTCCTCTGTTCCCGCTATTTTTTCGCTAAAAAGCAATTAGGATTTAAATAAGAAAGGAAAAAGCACAAATGTTTGAAAATTACAAGGTATTTGAATACAACTATGCGGGCCGTCCTCTCAAGATCGAGGTTGGCAAGGTTGCAGGTCTTGCAAACGGCTCTTGCATGATCTCCTACGGTGAGACCGTGATCCTCGCGTGCGCAACGGCATCTGCCGCACCCCGCGACGGTATCGATTTTCTCCCCCTTTCCGTTGACTACGACGAGAAGATGTACTCTGTCGGTAAGATCCCCGGCGGTTACCTTAAGAGAGAGGGTAAGCCCTCTGAGAAGGCGATCCTCACCAGCCGCGTGATCGACCGCCCCGTTCGTCCTCTTTTCCCGAAGGATCTTCGCAACGACGTTGCGCTTTCCCTCACCGTTATGTCGGTTGACCCCGACTGCTCGCCTGAGATCACCGCTATGATCGGTGCATCGGTTGCTCTTTCCATCTCCGATATTCCGTGGAACGGTCCTATCGGCGGCGCGTTTATGGGTCTTGTTGACGGCGAGATCGTTGTAAACCCCACCGCTGAACAGCGCGCAAAGAGCGATCTTGAGCTTACCGTTGCCGCTTCTATGGGCAAGGTCGTTATGATCGAGGCAGGCGCTAACGAGGTTGACGACGACACCATGTACGACGCCATTATGAAGGCGCACGAGGTGATCAAGGACCTGCTCGTATTCGTAAACGGTATCATCGCCGAGGTTGGCAAGCCCAAGTTTGCTTACCCCTCTTGCGAGCTTGACCACGATATGTTCGACGAGATCTTTGACTTCTGCGAGAAGGACGTTATGGAGGCTCTCGACACCGACGATAAGACGGTACGCGACGCGAAGATGCAGCCCATTACCGAGCGCATCGCCGCAGAGTTTGGCGAGAAATATCCCGACCTTTCCGTTCAGCTTCCCGAGCTGATTTACAAGATCCAGAAGAAGATCGTTCGCCGTTGGCTCATCAACGACAAAAAGCGTGTTGACGGCAGACGTATGGACGAGATCCGTCCTCTTGCCGCTGAGGTTTCTCTCCTGCCCCGCACGCACGGCTCGGGCCTCTTCACTCGTGGACAGACTCAGGTTCTGACCATTGCGACCCTCGGCACGCTTTCCGAGGCACAGAAGCTTGACGGTATCGACGAGGAAGTTTCCAAGCGCTATATGCACCACTACAATATGCCCGGCTACTCGACGGGTGAGGCAAAGGCTATGAGAAGCCCCGGCCGCCGCGAGATTGGTCACGGCGCGCTTGCTGAGCGCTCTCTCGTTCCCGTTCTTCCTTCCCCCGAGGAGTCCCCCTACGCGATCCGCCTCGTTTCCGAGGTCGTTTCCTCAAACGGCTCCACCTCGCAGGCATCGGTTTGCGGCTCCACGCTCGCACTGATGGACGCAGGCGTTCCGATCAAGGCTCCCGTTGCAGGTATCTCTTGCGGTCTTATCACCGAGGACGACGGCAGCTGGACCACCATGATCGATATTCAGGGTCTTGAGGACTTCTATGGCGATATGGACTTCAAGGTAGCAGGTACGCACAAGGGTATCACCTCTATCCAGATGGACCTTAAGATCGACGGTCTTACTCCCGAGATCATCCGCGCCGCTCTTGAGACCACTCATAAGGGCCGCGACTATATCATCGACGATATTATTCTCAAGGCGATCGAGGCTCCCAGAGCTGAGGTTTCCAAGTATGCTCCCAAGATGATCAGCATGCAGATCAACCCCGACAAGATCCGTGAGGTTATCGGCTCTGGCGGTAAGGTTATCCAGAAGATCGTTGCTGAGACGGGCGCGAAGATCGACATCGAGGACGATGGCTCCGTATTCATCGCCGCCGTTGACCGTGACAGCGCTGACAAGGCAAAGGCAATCATCGACGCGATCGTATTTGAGCCTGAAGCAGGCGTGACCTATGACGGTGTCGTTACCCGCATCATTCCTATCGGTGCATTCGTTGAGTTTGCTCCCGGTAAGGAGGGTATGGTTCACATCTCCAAGCTCGCACAGACCCGCACCGAAAAGTGCGAGGACGTGTTAGCAGTAGGCCAGACCGTCCGCGTTAAGTTCCTCGGCACTGACGAGAAGGGTAGACTTAACCTTTCCATGAAGGACGCAGATCGATAATTGTCGAAAAACAATAGAAAAGCCCAAGCGAGAAATCGCTTGGGCTTTGTTTTTCGACAGTTATATTGCGCCTGCGGCGCAGTTTTATTGCACCTTCGGTGCAGTTTTATTGCTCGCAGAGCGAGCAGTTTTGTTTTTCCGCG
>JAZOSE010000091.1:0-4012 GCA_045656965.1 Eubacteriales bacterium | reverse complement strand
CGCCGATGTACTTGGAGATCATCTCAAGGCGATCGGCGGGAAGGAAGAGACTGTCCGTGCCCGCATAGCGAATGGTGATATAGTCGCGGTAAGCACCGTCGGTGCGGATCTGCTCTATACCCTCGAAAACGCCGATACCGTGCACCGCGTGCACCACGTAGTCGCCCACGCGAAGGTCGGCGTAGGACATGATCTTCTGCCCTGCGGGCTGCTTGCCTCGCTTTGCCCTTCGCACGCCTCTTTTCCGCCTCGCCTCCTCGTCGGGCAGGGTGGAAAGAACAGCGATCTTCGGCACGAGAAGCTCAAAGCCCGAGGAGAGCGCGCCGTGCGTTACGGCGACGGTGCCGTCGTTCAAAAGCCCGAAATCAAAGGGCTCGTCGGTCTTTTCGGGGACGTAGACCTTATACCCGTCGGCACGCAAGGACTCCGAAAGCGCTTCCGCCTCGGCGCCGCTGTCGGTAACGATGACGGTGCGATAGTATCCCGAAAGAAGATTTTTTAAATCCTCCCTTAAAAGCTGAGGCTTATCAAAATAGGAAACGGCGCGGCGGGCGCGGAAGCCGAAAAGTCCGCTTGATTTTCCGTTATAGCTGTTGCCAAAGGACGAAACATATACCGTTACCGTTTTTTCAAGATGCAAAGAAAGCGTTACATAATCCGCGAAAAAGCGGTTGTGCTTTGGGGCAATCAGCCCTTTTTCAAGGAGCGGCAGTGTTTCCTCGGCAAAAAGCTTTAATCTTTTCTCGGTGTTCTCCTTGGTATCGGTCGTGGAAAAAAGGAGAGAGAGGGTGCGCCCCTTCTCTTCAAAATAGGATAAAAGCGTGGCGCTCTCGGGGTAAGCGAGCGCGATATAGCGGTCAGAGAAGGAAACGTCGAGCCCGTTTTCCAGCACCGAAAGCTCGGCGGTGAGGATCGCACGCGAGTCCTCGGGCGCGTGCTTTAAGAGCGAAGCGTGTGCCGCCCTTACCTTCTCTCTTGCCTCGCCGTCAAGAAGCACCTCTCGCGAGGGGAGAAGCGAAAAGGACTCGCAAACGGAAACGGTGCGCTGAGAGATCGGATCAAAAAAGCTCATGCGATCGATCTCGTCACCGAAAAACTCCATACGGACGGGGTTTTCGTGCGAGGGCGCAAAAACATCGAGAATGCCGCCGCGACGGGCAAACTGCCCCACGCTCTCCACCGTGTCCACGCGCGCGTATCCCATCGCAACAAGTCGCGCGGAAAGCTCGTCGGGCGAAATTTCCAAAGCGGCGGAGATGGAAAGCGAAAGCTCGCCAAGAACCCTTGACGGCATCGTATACTGCAAGGCGGCATAGGGCGTGCTGACCACGGCGGCGCACTCGCCCGAAAGGACGGCGGAAAGCACGCCGAGGCGCTCACGCTCCACGTCGTGCGAGGCGGAAATATTCAAAAGAACGAAGTCGCGCGCAGGATAGTAAAGCGCGCGAATGCCCTCGGCACTCAGGCGCGAGGCAAGCGTTTTCGCCTCGCTCTCGTCCTCGGCTAAAATCAGGGTGGGCACCTTCATTTCGCCGTGCGCGTGGTGCAAAAGCTCCGCCAAAAACGCATCGCGCGCGCCGTCGGAAAGCCCGTTCACCGAAAGCGGCAGGGGCTTCGGTGCGCGCAGCTGGTCGGCAAGCACCAGCTTTGCCTGATAAAATTCTCTGTCCGCTAAGATCGCGGAGGATACAAGGCGCATAATGCCCCTCCCTTCTTAAAAGCAAAAATTCTTGGAAAGCACAAAGGACTTCGAGGCGCACCCCGAAGTCTTTTATTTATTTGGAATAGTCCGAAAGCGCCTTTTCCTCCTTGCCCGAAAGCCAGAGGGAGAGAGCGCGGACGGCGTTTTTCGACATCTCGGCAAGCGCCTCGCGGTCGGAAGCGGGGAATTTCCCCAGCACCCAAGAAACGAGATCGTACTCGGGCGTGGGCTTTTGCCCGACGCCGAGGCGGAAGCGCACGAACGCGTCGCTTCCAAGAGAGGCGATAATGCTTTTTAAGCCGTTATGCCCTCCCGCGCTTCCCTTGCGGCGAATACGCAGGTGTCCCGGAGCAAAGTTGATATCGTCGCATAAAACGATGATGTTTTCGGGCGGGATCTTATAAAACGATGCCGCCTCGGCAATCGCCTCGCCCGAAAGATTCATATAGGTCTGTGGCTTTAAAAGAAGCACTCTTTTTCCCTCGATCACACACTCGCCCGAAAGCGCGCGGAAGCGGGCGCGGTCAATGCGCGTGCCGTGCGCGGCGGCAAGGTCGTTGATCACCATAAAGCCCGCGTTGTGCCGCGTGTTTTCATACTCGGTGCCGGGGTTTCCGAGCCCCGCTATCATATGCGTGACGGGAAGGGCAGAGGCGGAGGGCTTCTCTATCTTGCGGAATAAATCAAAAATATCGCTCATTTTGTAACCTTTTGTTTACTTTTCTTCTTTCACCGCAATCAAGTCACTCGCATAAGGCAGTGCCATAATGGCATCACACAAAACGTGCCACTCGGGAAGCTTATGGTTTTTGCGGGCATAATAAATATTGATGAGCGTTTCGTAGTTCATCGTAACGGTGCGCATCTGATTGTAGGAGGAGGGGAGCAGCTGGATAAGATCGTCCCAAAGGGCTCTTTCCTTGCTTTCTACGTATGCAAGGCGGGTGCTTTCAAGGTAGTCGATCACCCCATCGAGAACAGCAAGCGCGCCCTCGCTCATTCGGTCGCACGAGAAATCCTCGCGCGAAAAGGGCTTCGAGTGGATCTTATGCATCGTCGAGGTCGAGTTTGCCACGGTTGCCACCTTATAGGTATCAAACTCCTTCCACCAGTAAAGCGGCGCGGTGATGTCCATCGACACGAAGATCTGTCTTAAATACTTGCGGTGGTCGCTTCCCGCGCGCGCAAGGCGCTTGGCGAGCGAAAGGTCGTTTTCACCGAGGATATAGCTTCCGTCCTCCCCATAGTAGCTGTCCGAGCGATCCCAGCTGTTCATGGGATTGCGTGCGCCGCGAATGGCGTTTTCAAAATTCATAACACTGATATGGGTAACGGTGAGCATAGCCTGATCCCTTTCTTTTGCGCGTTTTGCACTTTTCTTTCATTATATTTTAACACACGCGCCCGCACTTGTCAAGAAAAAAGCCCGAAAAACGCTTTTTTTCCTTCCCCTTTCCGCCTTCCTTTGCCCTTTTACAAAAATACACCCAAAAAACGCCGCATTTTCTTGATTTCTTCCCAAAAGTGTGATACAATAATAAAATGTATAGGTATAAGGAGAAAGGAAAGGGCTATGTTCGGGTACGTCAAGCCGCTCCACTCGGAGCTTCTCGTCAGAGAATACGATTTTTATCGCGCGGCGTATTGCGGCGTTTGCCGCGCTATGCGCAAGCAAACGGGCTTTCTTTCCTCCCTCTCGCTTTCCTACGATATCGTTTTTTTGGCGCTTTGCCGAATGCTTTTGACCGACAAGGGCGTTTCGTGCAAGCACCGCCGCTGCGTCGCGCATCCGCTCAAAAAGCGCCCCTGCCTTTCGGGCAACGAGGCGCTAAGCTATGCCGCGCGCGCCAGCGCCCTTCTCTGCTACGAAAAGCTGCTCGACGACAAGATCGACGGCGGATTTTTCAAAAGGCTCTCGCTTTTACCCGTCCTCCCCGTTTTTAAAAGAGCAAGCCGAAGAGCAAAGCTTCCCTCGCTTTTTGAAGCAACGAGCGCCTGCCTCTTTCGCCTGCACGCACTTGAAAAGGACAAAGCCCCTTCTGTTGACGCGCCCGCCCACGAATTCGGCGAGCTTCTCGGCCTTATCTTTGCCGAGGGCATCGAGGAGGAAGAGATGCGCGAGGTCTTTTACCGCATCGGCTATCATTTAGGTAAGTTTATCTACGCCGCCGACGCCGCCGACGATTTCACCGAGGACAAGAAAACGGGGAGCTACAACCCCTACGTTCTTCTGTACGGCGAGGCGGATTTCAGCACCGAAATTCCCGAAAGCGTCAGCGTTGCCTTGCATTTGGAGCTGAACGCCCTCGG
>JAZOSE010000090.1:0-11584 GCA_045656965.1 Eubacteriales bacterium | reverse complement strand
AAAAGCGCGGTGCGCTTTAGAGAAAAGGTCGGCTATAATTTGCTAAGAAACGCGGAGCGTTTCTTTTCGTCACTGAAAGCACTTGTGCTTTCTCGTCACTGAAAAATTTGTTTTCTCGTCACTAGGCGCGCACAGCGCGCCCTTCGCCACTAAAAAAGAGGAGCCTCAGCTCCTCTTTTTACTTAACAGCAGTGCTTTTCTTGCGCGCAAAAATCCGCCCTTGGGGTCGCTTCCCGCGCGGTGACGGAAGCCCGCCTTCTGCGCGCGCGTGTACCAAGCCGACGCCTTTTCTCTGTCCATCGGCAGTCCGTCGCCAAACTCGAAGTGGCAGCCGAGCATAAACATGGCTCTTGCGTTTCCAAGCTTTGCCGCCATCATACGGAAGCGGATCGCCTCGCTCACGTCGCCGCGGCGGTACAGCACCGAGGAAACGGAATAGATCTTTTGTGCCGCCTTTTTATGCTTGCGGCGGCGAAGCTCCTCGGCGATCTCGGCAGATCTTTCGTAATTCTTCTTTGCCAAGGGAGCGAGCAGCTTGTTTGCCATAGCGTAGTCGCAGACAACGCCCTTGCCCTCGCTGTACAAAACGCCGAGGCGGTAAATGGCACCGATATTGCCCATCGACGCGGAGGCGCGGTACGCCTCTGCCGCCTTTTTATGATCCACGGCAACGCCGCGACCCTCCTCGAACATCGTGCCGAGAAGATACGCCGCACCAGAGTGACCCATTTCGCTTGCCAAGGAAAGCGAGCGATAGGCGCGGGGATAGTCCGAGGCGTTCAAGGAAGAAAGACCCTTTTCGTACACCGTCTTTACGGCGTCCTCGATCTTTTCCGCTTCCTCGCGCGCGCCCGCGTGACCGAGAGATGCCGCCTTTTTGTAGTAGCGAAGTGCCAAGGGGAGCTTTGCCTCGGTGAGCGTTCCGTTCTTGTATGCCTCGGCAAGCGCAAAGCACGCCTCGGCGTTTCCCGCCTCGGCACCCTTCTCGTAGGAAAGAAGCGCGAAGGGAAGGTCAACCTCGCCGCCAATGCCCTCACGCGCACAGTCGCCAAGCCTTACGCACGCCTCCGCACAGCCCTTTTCGGCGGCAAGCGCGTAACGACGGCGAGCCTCCGCCTCGTTTTTCGGCACGCCGTTGCCCTTTTCGTAGCAAAGCGCGAGCGCGTAGCCCGCGTAAGCGTCGCCCTTAACGGAGAGAAGATAGTAAAGGTTTGCGGCGATCTCGTATTCCGCCGCGGCATACGCCGCACGGGCGATCGCCATACTTTCCGCGTGGGAGAGGTTTAGATCAATATCCGTCGGCTCGGAGGCATCGCCCTTGCCGAGCTTTAAAATATAGAGCCTTTGGATCACGTTCGGCGTGGGGATCAGCGAGGCGAAATAGCGCGCCGCCTCGGGATTTTTCTCCACGCCCTCGCCGCTTGCATACATTTTCACGAGTGAAAACGCCGAGGCGGTATGCCCCGCTCTTGCCGCGCGCATCAGCCAAAGGATCGCGTGGCGGTGAGAAAGTGCCACACCGTCGCCCACCTCATACATACGGGAAAGCTCGGCGGCGGCGTTCGGGTCGCCAAGCTCCGCACCCACGCGAAGCCAGAACAAGACCTGTGCCTCAGCACCGACAGCATTTCCCTCCTTTAAGCAAAGAGCGAGGCGGTACGCCGCCGTCGGATGCATTTTGCTTGCCGAAGCCTTATACCAAAGGAGCGCCTCCGCGCTGTTTTGCTTCACGCCCGCGCCGCGATAAAGGCACTCGGCATATCCGTACTGCGCCTTCGCGTCGCCCTGCTCGGCGAGCGTTAAGAGCGCCTCGGCGCGCGTTTTCGCGTCCTTGATCTTTTCGGAGGCATGCACCTTGTCCCAAAGCGCCTGGCGCTCGGAGTGCGTTAATCCGTTGCCCGTTTGACAGCTCGGGCAGTTCATATTTTCACCGTGGGGGCTCCACTCAAATCCGCATTTTTTGCATTTCATTTTGCGTTGTTCCTTTCCCTTTTCTATCTATCGGATACGGACAAGGCATCTGCTTGCCCGTGACATTTCTCCTATTCTATTATAAATGGAAAAGAGCGCTTTGTCAAGAAAAACCGCGAAAGATGCTACGCATTCTTTCGCGGTAAAAATTTATTCCAAAATGCCCGCCGCACGAAGCCCCTCAAAATAGCAGTCGTAGCCCTCGCAGTTCGGGTGAAGTCCCCAGTCGGCAAACATCGCGCCGTCGTGAGGAACAAAGTCAAAGCAGTCAATTAAGCGCGCGTTCGGAAGCTCCGCCACCGCCGCCGAAAGAATTTCGGGAATTTTGCGGAAGGGGAAAAGGTCGGTTCTGTCCGCGTCGGCGCACCAAATGGGCGACAAGACGCAAAGACGGGCGCGCGGATAGCGTTGGCTGAGCGCGGAGAAAAACGCACGCGCGTTTTCCAAATACTCCTTTTCGCCAACGCCGCGATGCCAGTCGTTGACACCGTACGCCACCGTGATGAGGTCGGGGTCGGCAACGCCCGTATCCAGCTCCGCAAGGTGCGGGTAAAAGACCTCGCCGCCGATTGCCTTACAGACCGCGTGCGCGTCAAGCGAAAGGGCAATGCGGTTGGCATAGCTCCTTGAAGGCTCAGAAGCGTCGTAGCCTTGCGTGATCGAGTCGCCGTAGATAATCATTTTCTTTTTCGGGAAAAAGGAGATAAAGGTCGCCTCCTCGGAAATGGCAAGCGTGTCTATCGCCGCACCGAAAAGCCCGGGAAGCACCAAGGTGATCTTCTTTTCACCAAAGGGAAGCCATACCGTTGCGTCAATTTCGCTTTCCTCCTTCCCCGCGTGACCGAGCGAGCGGTGAAGCACCCCGTCAACGAGAACGTCAATGGCGTCACCGAAAAGGCGCGAGGACGCCCGGAAAAGATGCGCCTTTAAGTAAAAGCGGTCGCTGTCGGTGTAAAACACGATATGGATACAGCTCGTGGCAGGCATTTTCTTTTTTAACCCCTCGGGGTCGTGTGGCGTGTAGCGGGTGTATTCGTCGGGCGTAAAGCGGTGGAAATAAAGACTGCCGTCGCGCCTCTCGAAGCGCACCGCGCCGCGCGTTGCGCCCATAATTTCTTCAAATGCAAGCCTTCTCATTTTTCTTCTCTTTCTTTGATTTCTTTTACCGTCAAGATGCCGTCCTTCACGGTGAAGCTAACCTCCCACGCGGCAAAGGCAAGACCGTAGCGGCGCGCCCCGTCGTCCTGGTAGGCAGGGCGGGGGTCGTCGGCAAGCAGGGCGAGAAGCCCCTCTCGCTTGTCCTCGTCCACGCGCGCAAGCAATTTTTCGTCGCATGCAACGGCGAGGCGGTAGTCCTTAACCTCGTCGGCAAACCCTCCGCGAGCATCAGAATGTAAATCGGCGGTTGGCAAATAAGGCTTAATATCGAAAATAGGCGTGCCGTCAAGAAGGTCGGCGCCCTCAACGACAAGAACGGCACCCTCGTGCTCGGTCTTTTCAACACCGACAAGGCGCACAGAAGAAAGCCCCAGAGGGTTCGGTCGGTAGGGGGAGCGAGAGGCGAAAACGCCGACTCTCTCGTTACCGCCAAGACGGGGCGGTCGCACGGTGGGGCGGAACTCCTTTTCTGCCTTGACCTCGGAAAAGTGCCAAAGAAGCCACAGGTGCGAGTAGCCCTCGATGCCGCGGAGCGCGTCGGGGTTGCGGTATTTCGGCAAGAACACGATGCGCGCGCGAAGAGGAACCCGTCCGCTTTGGCGCGGAATGCCGAATTTTTCTTTAAAATCGGTGCGTGCAACGGCGATGGGGGAAAGCGTGAGCGTTTCCTTTTTCATAGCACCCTCCTTTTCCTTCGGTAAAAGAGGCTGACTCGAAAGCGAGCCGAGTCAGCCTCTTGTTTTATTTGATCATTTTTCCGATGCTGTCAAAGCCCGAAAGCACGGTGTCGAGAAGCGCTCTTCCCGCACCGAACACGTCAAACTCCGCGAGGAACTTAAAGACGAAGGAGCTTTGGTAAATAGGCATCAGGTCTCGGCTCGCGTCGAAGGCGACGATGACTTGGAAGGTGGTCTTGACGAAAAGGGCAAGCGCCATCACGAGAAAATACCCGCCGATGACACCGACGAGGAAGCCGCCCGCCTTATCGGTGAAGGCAAAGAATGCGTGGCGGTTGTCCTTTTCGATCTCGTATTTGAGCCACTTGAAGAAGAAGAAGGGCACAAGAAAACCGATAAATAGACCTATGAAGGTGGAAATCAGACTGATGCAAGGCGCGGCAATTCTCTCTGCCATCGTGCGAATGATCACGTCCGACGCCTCGGTATAAGAGCCGAACTCCGCCTCCAGCGCCGAAAGCGAGGCACCAAGGCTGTCTAAAAAGTTAACGAAATTTTCGGGCATGCTCGCGAAAAGCTCGGCGAGGTTGTAGCCGTTGGGGTTATGCTCGAAAAGATCGATCAGCGTGCCGTACACGGCGTTGGTGATCAGATCGTTAAAGAGGACCTCCTCCAAAAGCCCCGTGACCCAAGGACCGATGATCAGCGTCAAGGCAAGCGAGAGCCAAGCCTTACCGATCTTTTCAATCGAGCGGTCGAAGCCGTATTTGGTGAAAAATACGATCACCCAAACAAAGAGGGCAACGAATATAATATCAATAAGTATGGACCAAAAAGACATATTTCTTCTCCCTTACATCAGTCGTCAGATTTTTTGCGCTCTTCCTTTTCGCGCTCGCGCTCCTCGCGCTCACGCTCCTCCTCTTCCTCGGGGGTGAGGCGGATATCCTTGATATAGAGGGTGTCCACGGTGCGTCCGTCCATCTTCAAGACGCTCGCGTAAAGTCCGTCGCTTTCAAAAACGTCGCCCATTTGAGGAAGGCGGCCGAGGGCGGTCACCGCCCAGCCGTTTACGGTAAGCGACTCGTTCTCGCTGTCGATTTCAAGAAGCGAGAAGAGCTTAGAGAGGTTCGCCTTTCCCGAAACGTGATATTCCTTTTCGCCAAGCTCCTTGATCTCCTCTACGATCTCGTCGTGTTCGTCCCAGATCTCACCGACGATCTCCTCAAGAATATCCTCGAGCGTAATGATACCCGCGGTGGCACCGAACTCGTCAAGCACCACGGCGAAGTGGAGCTGCTTTGCTTGAAGCTCCTTTAGTAGATCGCTGATCTTTTGCGATTTTGCCACGTAAAGAACGGGCTTGATAATGGCGGGAACCTCCATCTCGGTGGAATAGACCGAGTGGTAAAAATCCTTGTAGTAAAGAATGCCCGTGATGTTGTCAAGGCTCTCCTCGTATACGGGAAGGCGGGAATAGCCCGACTCGGAAAACAGATGCGCGACCTCCTCCTTGGTGGCGGTGGTGGGAAGCGCGGTGATGTCCACGCGAGGCGTGTAAATATCGCCGACCTCAAGGTCGTTAAACTCAATCGCGCTCTTAATAAGGGTGGTCTCCTCCTCGTCAAGGTCGCCGTCCTCCTCCGCCTCCTCGATAATGGAGATCAGCTCCTCCTCGGTCATACCCGCATCGTCCTCTTTCTTGCGGAAGATGCGCGAAAGAAGCGATTGCCAAGCCTTAAACACAAAGCTGAAGGGGGTGAACACAACGCATAGCGCGTTGATCGCGGGTGCCGAGAACATCGCAAAGCGCTCGGGCATGCATTTCGCCACCGTCTTGGGCGAGATCTCGCCGAAGATCAGCACAACGACCGTCAGCACCGCGGTGGAAACGGTGGTGTGGAAATCGAAGGCGGCGGTGTCCTTCAAAAGATTCATAAATACGATAGCGCCAAGAGATGCGGCAAGAATGTTTACAATGTTGTTGCCGATCAAAATGGTGGTCAAGAGCTTATCGTAGCTGTCCGCAAGGCGAAGCGTTAAGCGCGCGCGGCGGTTGCCCTTCTCCGCGAGATTCTTCACGCGAATGCGGTTGAGCGTGGTAAACGCCGTCTCCGTCGCGGAGAAATACGCCGAAAGAATGATGCATAAAACGATCAGTACTATGTGAGTTGTCATAACGGTTGTGTTTTTAAAAAATTCCTTTCAATCATATAATAGAGAAATCGGCGAAAACGCAAAAAAGCCTTAGCCACACCTTTTTTGAGTGTGGATAGGGCTTGTTATGTATTCATTTTAGTGGAAAAGGTACTCTCACAAGTCTCCCCGTCCGCGCCGTCGTCCATGGATTCCTCCAAAAAAATTCGAGCGAATGCTCATATGATTAACGCCATTATAGCATATGCCGAAAAAATTGTCAAGTGCTATTTTATTTATTGCTCGCTGTCCTCGCAATATTCCATAATATCCGAAATATCGCAGGAAAGCGCCGCACATAGCTTGTCTATGGTCTTGGTCTCCACGTTTTCGTTGGCTCTTAGGCGGCGCACGGTCTTGCTGTCGATGCCGCACCGCTCTCGCAGCGCGTATGTGCTCACGCCCTTTTTCTTCATAGTTTCCCAAAGCTTATCAAAAACGATCATTTTTTCTCCTTTAATTGCCTTCAAAAAGCTCTTCCATCTTCACATTCAATATTTGCGCTATAATATAAATCTCCTTGTCGGTAGCGCTTCTCACCTGACCCTCTAACTTTGAATAGCTTGTAGGGTTGATGTCACAACCGTGCACTTGCATTTTTGCTATAAAATCCTTTTGCTTTATATGTCGCTCTTTTCTGATTCGTTCGATATTCTTTCCTACCAAGTTGGCATTGCCGTATTCCTGCTTGCGTATTTTCATAAGCCCCGCCTTTAATTCTTTTTTAGAATTATATTCCCAAAAGCGCTTGACAAAATTCCAAAACAGAATTATAATGTTAATAATTCCAATTATCTTTAAGAGGTGCTTTATGAAAAAACTTATCAAATTTGTTCTCTATGCGTTTATTGGATTGGTTATCAGCTTTATTTTGGCAATGGTCAGTGAGACAATTCATGCAATCGTCACATGCGCCATCGCAGGACTTGCGGCGGCTATAATAGTGTATATGGTGTCAGAAAAAACAGGTCTGCAAAAAATTTTGGCAATCGTGGCATTTATCGTCGCCTTCTTCCTCTACTCCATTCCTTATAGATATGTCAACGAAGAAGGAGAGAGCTTTATTCTCTTTGCAATTGTTTGGGGCATTCCATACATTCTTGCCGCCGCAGCGTTGATTGAGGGCTCAAACGAACGGCAATAGAATGTTTTATAACAAAAAGGACAGATTTTTTGAATTCTCTGTCCTTTTTCTTATCTTATCTGCCTCTGGCAGATATCATTTTGAATATACAAATCTTTTCGCCACCAGCTCTTTTTTGTAGCGGGCGATATAGTATTTCGCCATCGAGAGATTTTGCTCGGACCAGTTTCCGCACTCGGCTGCCGACGCACCGGGGATCTCTCCCTCAAAGGAAAGAACGAAATCGCACATTTTCTCTACCATATTTATTATATCCGCAGGCTCCTTATTCCCGAAAAGGAGAAGATAAAATCCCGTGCGGCAGCCCATAGGGCCGAAGTAAACCACGTCTTTGGCGATCTCGCTGTTGCGAAAGAAGGTCGCGCCGAGATGCTCGATCGTGTGAAGCGCGGGCATATCGATCACGGGCTCGCGGTTTGGTGCGGTCACACGCATATCAAAGGTGGTCACGCACACCCCGTCCCTCTCGTCGCGCCGCGAAACGTAAAGCCCCGGCAAAAGATTTAGGTGGTCGATCTGAAAGCTGGCAATTTTCTCCATCGCAAAAGCTCCTTATTCTTCACTGTTTTATTAGAAGCAACTCCTCGGTGTTTTCGAAGAAAACCAAACTCTAACGAGTTTGAGAGGTGTTGTCGGGGAACGCTAACGGAGTTCGTACTCAGACGGCGCGTTCCTTTTATTCATTAAGAGCCCACGAAACCGTGGGCTCTCTCTGTTTAGAAAAATATCACAAAAGTCCTTCCACCGCCGCAAGCGCTTCCTCAGCCTTGGCAATATCCTTACCGCCTGCCATAGCACTGTCGGGTCTGCCGCCGCCCTTGCCGCCGGTCAAAGCAGCCACGGCGCCGACGAGCTTGCCCGCGTGTGCGCCTGCCTTTACAGCGTCCGCGCCACAGCAAGCAACGAAGCCGAGGCGGTCACCGTCGACGACGGCGAATACAGCAACCATATCGCTGTACTTGCCCTTGATCGCGTCGCAAAGCGAGCGCGCGGCGTCCGTCTTCATTTCAAGGCGTGCGGTGAGCAGTCTTACCGCGCCAACCGTCTTTGCCGAGTCGATCAGAGAAGCAAGCTTCGCGTCGGCAAGCTTTGCCTCAGCGCTTTCGAGCGCACGGTGCGCTTCTTTAAGCTCGCTTTGCACGGCATTCGCGCGAAGAACGAGATCGTTATGGTTTGCCGCCTTGAGTGCCTTGGCGGTGTTATCGATCAAAGCGCCCTGCTCCTTTAAGAGCGCAAGAACGCCAAGACCCGTCGTGCCTTCGATACGGCGCGTGCCTGCGGCAACCGAGCTTTCCGAAATGATGCGGAAAAGTCCGATCGCGCCCGTGTTTGCCACGTGCGTACCGCCGCAAAGCTCGGTGGAATGCGAGCCGATCTTCACCATGCGAACGCTCTCGCCGTACTTTTCGCCAAAGAGTGCCATAGCACCCTCTGCCTTCGCGGTGGCGATATCCGTCACCTTGGTCGAGCAAGCCTCGGCAAGAAGGATGCTTGCGTTTACCTTGTCCTCAACCAAGGAAAGCTCCTCGCGGGTGAGGGCGGAGAAATGGGTAAAGTCAAAGCGCACGCGGTCCGCGTCAACGTACGAGCCTGCCTGCTCAACGTGCGAGCCCAGCACCTCGCGCAGTGCCGCTTGCAGAAGGTGGCACGCGGAGTGGTTGCGGCGAATGGCGTTGCGGCGCGCGGTGTCGATGGAAAGCGAAAGCGTGTCGCCCACGCGAACGGTGCCCTCGTTTACGGTAACGAGATGGATATACACGCCGTCGGTCTTCTTGGTGTCGGTAACGGTAAGGGAAACGCCGTCAGCGCTCATCACGCCCGTGTCACCGACCTGACCGCCGCCCTCGCCGTAGAACACGGTCTTGTCAAGGATCAGGGAGCATTCGCCCTCGGTAAAGAGGTCGACCGACTCACCGTCGGCGAGAATAGCGAGAACCTTTGCTTCGCACATGTCGTTTTCGTAGCCTAAGAACTCGGTAGCGCCCACGTTCGAAAGAAGCTCCTTCGACTCGCTTGCCCAGCCCGAGATATTGGCGCGCGCACTTCTTGCGCGCTGTCTTTGCTCCTCCATCAAGGCGCGGAAGCCGTCCTCGTCGATGGACAGCCCCTTCTCCTCCGCAAGCTCGCGGGAGAGGTCGATCGGAAAGCCGTAGGTATCGTAAAGCTTAAAGACGTCGGCGGCGGCGAGCGCACTCTTTCCCTCTGCCTTTGCCTTTTCGGTCAGCTCGGAGAGGATAGAAAGGCCCGCGTCGATGGTCGCGTCGAAGCGCTCCTCCTCAAGAGAGATGACCTTGGCGATATACTCCTTCTTTTCGGCAAGCTCGGGGTATGCCGCCTCGCTCTCGGCGATCGCGGTATAAAGAAGCTCCACAAGGAAGGGGCGGTCAATGCCGAGCAGCTTGCCATGGCGTGCGGCGCGGCGAAGAATGCGACGAAGCACGTAGCCGCGGCCCTCGTTCGAGGGGATAACGCCGTCGGCGATCATAAACATTGCCGAGCGGGTGTGGTCGGTAAGCACGCGGATGGAAATATCGTTTTCCTTGTCCGCACCGTAGCTCTTGCCGGCGATGCGGCAGGCGTGGTCGAGGATGGCGCGAACCGAGTCGACCTCGAACATATTGTCAACGCCCTGCATAACGCAAGCCAGACGCTCAAGACCCATACCCGTATCGATATTCTTGTTTTCAAGCTCGGTGTAGGTGCCGTCACCCATATTGTTGAACTGAGAGAACACGTTGTTCCAGATCTCCATATAGCGATCGCAGTCGCATCCGGGCTTGCAATCGGGCTTGCCGCAGCCGTATTTCTCGCCGCGGTCAAAGTAGATCTCGGAGCAAGGGCCGCAAGGACCCGTGCCATGCTCCCAGAAGTTATCTGCCTTGCCAAGGCGGACGATATGGCTTTCGGGCACGCCGATCTTGTCGCGCCAAAGCACGAATGCCTCCTCGTCCTCCTCGTAGATCGAGGGCCAAAGAAGCTCGGCGGGGATCTCCAGCGTCTCGGTCAAAAACTCCCAAGCCCACGGAATCGCCTCGTTTTTAAAGTAGTCACCAAAGGAGAAGTTGCCAAGCATCTCAAAGAAGGTGCCGTGGCGTGCGGTATGTCCCACGCGCTCAAGGTCAGGCGTGCGGATACACTTCTGGCAGGTGGTCACACGGCGGCGAGGGGGGATCTCCTCACCCGTGAAAAACTTTTTCATCGGCGCCATACCCGAGTTGATGAGAAGCAAAGACTTGTCCCCGATCGGAACGAGGGGGAAGGAAGGAAGGCGCAAATGCCCCTTGCTCTCAAAAAATGCGAGGTATTTCTCGCGAAGGTCGTTGAGCGACGTCCATTTCATATCCGTAAATTCCTTTCAAAAAGGTTTTTTCCTTATTAACTTATATATTATACTTTGTTTTTTCGCATTTGTCAATGGTTTGTGTTGACAGAGCGCGGGAAAAATGTTATACTAAGATGAAAAAACGAAAAAAGGCTCGGTGTTTTATGAAAACCAAAAAAATTCTTGCCGCCGCTATGGCACTCATCACCCTTGCGGGTGCTGTTCTTGCCCCCATTTTCTTTGTAAGAAGCTCGGAGGCGTACGGCATCGCCGTCGCTGAGTATGACAAGGCAAAGGCGCACTACGATATTGCCTACGCCGCCTACCTTATGGATAAGGACACCTATCTGTCCGAGGACCGCCGCGCACTCCAGCAGGAGGACGATGACAACGTCGTTTATATCGACATCCGCGGATACGGCATTCTCGCAGTCAAGCTCTTCCCCGAGGTCGCCCCCATCACCGTGAACAACTTTAAAACGCTTATTTCCGAGGGCTTTTACGACTTCCTCACCTTCCATCGCGTGATCGACGACTTTATGATCCAAGCGGGTTGCCCGAATGGAGACGGCACGGGCGGCTCCGACCAGAAGATCAAGGGCGAGTTTTCCTCCAACGGCGTTGAAAACAAGCTTCTTCACACCTCGGGCGTCATCTCTATGGCGCGCTCCAACTCCTTCAACTCGGCGTCCTCGCAGTTCTTTATCGTGGAGGAGGACTCCCCCCACCTTAACGGTCAGTACGCCGCCTTCGGCAAGGTCACTATCGGTATGGACATCGTGCACGCTATCGCCGAGGTAAAAACAGACAGTAGCAACAACAAACCCCTCACTCCCGTTTATATCCGCCGCATCGTCCTTGATAAGAACGAGCTTTACACCTTAGAAGACCCGCAAGCACCCATCGCGCCCTCTCGCATCTCGTTCTTTTTGCCTGCGATCGTTTCGCTCGTTTTGACCCTCCTTGCCCTTGGAGGTGCCTCCGTTTTCTTTGTGCTCTTTTTGCGTGAGGACAAAGCAAAAAGGGACGCGATCTTAGCCGAGATCGTCCGAAACCGTCAAGCCACCCAAGCGGCCGCCCGCCAAAGACGCAACGGCAAAAGAAACAGAAAAAAAT
>JAZOSE010000089.1:0-5693 GCA_045656965.1 Eubacteriales bacterium | reverse complement strand
CAAAATATGATCAGCGATTATTTCGGAGCCAACGGAACGCTGGAGGGCTTTGAGGAAAAGATCGCTATCCACGTCAACGACACCCACCCCGCGCTCTGTATTCCCGAGCTGATGCGTATTTTGATGGACGTATATTCGTATTCGTGGGACGACGCTTGGCGCATCGTGACCCGCACCGTCACCTACACTAACCACACCGTTATGCCCGAGGCGCTGGAATGCTGGAGAATTGACCTTTTCCGTATGAAGCTGCCCCGCATCTTCGCCATCATCACCGAGATCAACCGCCGCTTCTGTGCGGATCTTTGGACGATGTATCCCGGCAACTGGGATCGCATCTCGCGCATGGCGATCATCAGCTACGGTCAGGTCAAAATGGCGAACCTCTGTGTCGTTGGCTCGCACGCCGTCAACGGTGTCAGCGCGCTTCACAGCGACATTTTGAAGAAGACCGTATTCCACGATTTCTATAAAATGACCCCGTGGAAGTTTACCAACGTAACCAACGGCATCGTTCACCGCCGCTGGCTTTGCAGTGCCAACCCCGGTCTTACCTCGCTTCTTACCGAATGCATCGGCGATGGCTTCCGTCATAACGCCAAGGAGCTTGCCCGCTTCGGTGAGTTTGCCGACGACACGGCAGTGCTTGAGCGCCTTGACCGCATCAAGCAAGAGAATAAGGCACGCTTTGCCGCCTACACTAAGGAGAAGATGGGAAGAGTCATCGACCCGTCCTCGATCTTTGACGTGCAGGTCAAGCGTATGCACGAATATAAGCGCCAGCTTCTCAACGTTTTGAAGATCCTTTCTATCTACAATGAGATCTGCGCTAACCCGAACGCCGATATCCCCAACCAGACCTTTATCTTCGGTGCCAAAGCGGCACCGGGCTACGTGATGGCAAAGGAGCTGATCAAGCTCGCATACTATCTTGGCAAGGAGTTAGAGGAAAATCCCCTCACGCGCGACAGGATCAAGGTCGTCTTTATGGAGGACTACAACGTCAGCATGGCTGAGGTGCTGATCCCCGCCGCCGAGATCTCCGAGCAGATCTCCCTTGCAGGTAAGGAGGCAAGCGGCACGGGCAATATGAAGCTGATGATGAACGGCGCGATCACGATGGGCACGCTTGACGGTGCCAACGTCGAGATCTTCGACGCCGTTGGCGAAAGAAATATCTATATCTTCGGTTTAAACACCTACGAGGTGGAGGAAATGTGGCGTCACGGCTATAACGCCAAGGAGATCTACCACGCCTCCGAAAAGCTTCGCGCCGTGATCGACCGTCTTTACGGCAGACTCGGTGGGCAGAGCTTCTCCCACATCGCCGACTATCTTGTCAGCGGCGGCTACACGGTTGCCGACCCTTATATGTGTCTTGCCGACTTTGATGCCTACACCTACGAATATAACCGCGCCATCGGCGATTACGCGGACCGCTTTGAGTGGACGAGAAAGTCGCTTTGCAACATCGCCGCATCGGGTCGCTTTGCGTCCGACCGCGCTATTGAGGACTACGCAAGAGATATTTGGCACGTTCACCCTGTCGGGAGGTAAATCCTTATGTCCAATCTTCGTATCCACGGCGCGTCTGTGAATGCGGCAAGGGGGGACTCCGCCGTTTTCGTCGGCGGCAAGGATGCATACGGTCGCCACGCCTTCGCGGTGGGCGACCTCTTGTGCTATCGCTTTGCTTTCCCGCGCACCCTCGGTGTTATGGCGGCGACGCTGTCCTTTTCCTCTGACGGACGGCGCGATTTTCTATCCCTTCCGCTTTCCTACCGCGCACTTGAGGGCGGTATGGACGTCTATACCGTGGAGTTAAAGACCGATAGGGAAGAGCTCGGCGTAGGACTCTATTTTCTCCGCCTCACGCTCGTGACCCCCTTCGGCGACCTTTATGCCTATGGCGGAAACACCCTTCACTTTGCTTTCATAGAGGGTGACGTGCCTGCCGTTTTTCAGCTAACGGTCAGCCGTTTTGCATACAAAGAGCCCCATTGGGCGCACGGCGGCGTGATCTATCACGTCTTTGTCGACCGCTTCTTTCGCGGTGGCAACGCGCCTGTAAGGGAAGGCACCTTCATCAATCCCGACTGGGAAAACGGCACCGTGCAGTATCCTGCCTATCCCGGCGCCCCTCTTGCCAACAATATGTTTTTCGGTGGCGACCTTGACGGTGTTAGAAAAAAGCTTTCCTACATCGCCTCGCTCGGCACGAAGATCATCTATCTTTCCCCCGTGTTTTCCGCCGCGTCCAACCATAAATACGACACGGGCGATTACACCGAGGTAGACGCCGCCTTTGGCGGCGAAAGGGCGCTTTGCGCTCTGGTTAAGGAAGCGGAAAAATACGGCATTCGCATCATCCTTGACGGTGTCTTTAACCATACGGGCGCCGACAGTCTGTATTTTAACCGCTACGGACACTACGGATCGACGGGTGCTTACCAAAGCAAGGACTCTCCGTACTACCGTTGGTATACATTCAAGAGCTTTCCAAACGATTACGAGGCGTGGTGGGGCATTGAGATCCTTCCGCGCTTAAACCTTTCCGACCCCGAGTGCCGCGCGTATTTTATCGGCGAGGGCGGTATTATATCCCGCTCGGCTGACTATGGCATCGGAGGCATGCGCCTTGACGTTGCGGACGAGCTGGACAGCGATTTTATCGCCGCGATCAAGAGCCGTCTTTCTGAAAAGAGGGAGGACTCGATCCTTTACGGCGAGGTCTGGGAGGATGCGTCAAACAAGATCGCCTACTCTCGCCGTTGCCGATATTATCTTGGCGACGAGCTGGACGGCGTTATGAATTACCCACTTCGCACGGGCATCGTCCGCTATCTTCGCGATAAGGACCCCTCGCCCCTTCATTACTATTTCAGCGAGGTCGCGCTCAATATGCCCAAACGCGCGGCGGACGTGGCTATGAACCTTTTAGGCACACACGACACGCTCCGTATTCTCACCGCGCTCGGCGGTGCGTCACCCGACGGAAAAAGCAACGACGAGCTCGTTTCTCTTCGTATGAGCGATGAAGAACGCACGCGCGCGAAGGAGCTTTTAAAGGCGGCGTATCTGATTGCCGCCACCGTTTCGGGTATCCCCTCGGTCTATTACGGCGACGAGGTCGGCGTTGAGGGCTACTCCGATCCCTTCAATCGCACCACCTTCCCGTGGCACCATATGGACGGAGAGCTGCTTGCGCATTACCGCGCCGTAGCCGAGCTTCGCAAAAATTGCGTCTACCTTGACGGAGAAATGCGCCTTTTGAGGCTTGACGGCGAGCTGCTTGCCTTCTCGCGTGAAAAAAACGGCGAATGTGCCGTGACCGTTTATAATAACGGTGATAGCGAGCATACCGTTTCCTTCCCCGAAAGCACCGAAGCGCTTTTCGGAGAAAAAGCAACGAAAAGCACCCTGACTCTTGTACCGAAGGCGTGCGCTGTATTAAGGCTTTACAAGGGCGACGGTCTTTATATTTCTTGATTTTTTACACCTTGGAGAATTATGATTGTTTTAAGCACCTCTCACCTTTCCTTCGGAATAGGCGACCGAGACATTTTAAAGGATATTACCTTCGCCTTGAATGAGGGTGACCGACTCGGCATCATCGGTGTCAACGGCGCGGGAAAAACCACGCTGTTTCGCCTGCTTGCAGGCGAATATACCGCCACCGACGGTGCCGTATTCCGTGCCGCCGACCGCACACTCGGATATTTAAAGCAGGACGAGGCGATAAGCGCCCGCGAGGGCGAAACCCTCTTTGATTTTATGCTCGCCGCCTTTCCTTGCCAGCGGGAGCTTGAGGCGCGTATTGCCGCGTGCGAATATGAGATCGCCGAGGCGGAAATGGAGGAAAACGAGGAAGCACTCGTGCGTCTTTCCTCCCGCCTTGCCTCTGCCCACGAGGAATACGCGAGAGCGGGGGGACTTGAATACCGCTCTCGCGCCCACAGTATGCTCTCGCACCTCGGCTTCCCCGAAAACGAGCACGAGCGCCCTCTTTCCACCCTTTCGGGCGGTCAGCACACCCGACTTGCTCTTGCGCGTCTTCTTGCCCTTGAGCCCGATATTCTTCTTCTTGACGAGCCCACCAACCACTTGGATATCGATGCGCTCCTTTGGTTGGAGGATTACCTTTCCTCCTATCCCAAAACCGTCCTCGTCATCTCCCACGACCGCTATTTCCTTGACCGTGTCACCACAAAAACCTTAATGGTGCGTTATACCCACGCAAAGCTTTACGAGGGGGCGTATACCGTCGCCAAGCAGTTAGAGGCGCTTGATGAGGCGTCGCACGAAAAGCAGTATAAGGAGCAGCAAAAGATCATCGCGCGCATTGAAGCCAATATCGCCTTCCAGCGCCGATGCGGACAGGCACATAACTTCGTTACCATAAGAGCTAAGCAAAAGCAGCTTGACCGTATGGAAAAGATTGAGGCGGTGAAGGCTCCCGAAAAGGAGATCCGCTTCTCCTTCAAGAGCGAGGAAAGCTTTAGCCAAGAGGTCTTAAAATTAGAGGACGTTTCCTTCGCCTACGCAGGCGCCGCACCGCTTTTAAAAAATCTATCCTTCCTTGTCAAAAAGGACGAGCGCGCCCTTCTTCTCGGTGCCAACGGCACGGGGAAATCCACGCTGATGAAGATCCTTGCAGGCAAGCTTTCACTTTCGTCGGGAAAAATTCATTTCGGTGAGCAGGTCTCCGTCGGCTACTATGACCAGGAAACCCATTCCTTCAACGAGGACAAAACCGTTTTTGAGGAGCTGCACGACGAATACCCCAAGAAAACCAATCTTGAAATAAGAAACGCCCTTGCGCTCTTTCTTTTTAGCGGCGAGGACGTGGATAAGCCTATTCGCTCGCTTTCGGGCGGCGAAAAGGCAAGGCTTACGCTGGCAAAGCTGATCTTAAAGCCTTGTAACCTTCTTTTGCTCGATGAGCCGACCAACCATCTTGACATCGGCTCGCGCGAGGCGCTGGAAACGGCACTGATCGCCTTTGAGGGTACTATCTTAGCCGTGTCCCACGACCGATATTTTATCGACCGTATCGGCACGCGCGCCATCGTGCTTTCGCCCGAAAGCGAAAACGGTGTCACGAGCTTCACGCCCTATGAGGATGAAACGCTTTACGCCGCCTATTTGCGCAAGAAAGCGAAGGCAAAGGAGGCAGAAGCGCCCGCGCTCGCCAAAAAAAGCGAGGGTAAGGAGGCGTACGAGGAGAAAAAGCAAAGAGAAGCCGAGGAGCGCTCAAAAAAGAGAAAAAAAGAAAAGGCAGAGCGTGATATCCCTGCCACGGAAGCCAAAATAGAAGAATTAAAGAAGGAGCTTTTCGGTTCTGCTGCCGCCGACTATGTCCGCGCCGCGGAAATAGAAAATGAAATATCCGCTCTTGAAGAGCAGCTCTTTGCGCTCTACGAGCTTATAATGGAGTAAAAACGCATAGCGTTTTAGTGGTTAGCGATTAGAAGAAGGCTCGTTATTATAATGGAAGCTTTTGCGCTTTGCGCAAAAGCTCACCTCCACTTTTCACTCTTCATTTTTCGTTCTTCATTATTCATTTAAAAAAGCCAACTGCAACCGCAGTTGGCTTTTTGCTTTTAAAGGTTCTCTGCCCAGTGTGCCGCTTGTGCGACCCACTTGGCGAGTGCTTCGTCAACGCATTCGGAGAGTCCGCGCGAGGTGATCTT
>JAZOSE010000088.1:0-26476 GCA_045656965.1 Eubacteriales bacterium | reverse complement strand
TATAATCTCGTATGTTGTGGAGAGATGGCTGAGCTGGTCTAAGGCGCACGACTGGAAATCGTGTATGCACTAATACTGCATCTAGGGTTCGAATCCCTATCTCTCCGCCATAGAACGAACCGACCCAAAAGGGTCGGTTTTTTCGTTCTTTGGCGGAGAGATAGCGTGCGAAACCACGCGCTGAAGGCGCAGGGTTCGCATTTGAGCCGTAGAGCGACACCCGCTTGCGAGGTGGCGGCAAGGCGAAAAATCCTCGCCTTTGGCGAGTATCCCGTTTTGTACATTAAGTGCATTGATGAAGAACCCCTCGCTTGCGGGAAGGGCGTTGCGCGTGATAGAGAGTAAAAGAAAAGAGGAAGATGGCGCAACGCATGGGTTCAGAATCCCTATCTCTTTGCTAAAAACAACCTAAGTTTCACCTTGTGGTCCACATAAGTGTAGCATCGAATCAGAGAAAATAGAACTCTAAAGAAAAGAAATGCTCTTGTATATGCGCTCCCTTCTTGAACTATAAAGTTCTGTGGAAAAGAGAATGATACGCGTTCAAAAATGAGCATACAAAAGCCCTTGCTTAGAAAGAAAGCTAAGCAAGGGCTTATTTTAATCAATTATCAATTCGGGGTCGAGTGCGGGAATTTCGGGTTTTGGTTTAGGTACGCGCTTTAATGGGTCATAGCGGAAGCGGCAGCAACGATGGTCGGGCATAACGCTCTTTTTGCCTTGACAGAGTACGGATAGCTCACCTTCGGCTTCCGTTACACAAGCACGCTCGCAATATAAGCACATTTTTTCGATCTTCGGGTTTTTAGACATATGTATACTCCTTCCGCCTTTGAGGTTATTATAGCGCATTTCTTTCGCGCTGTCAAGCCAAAAAGGGAAGAAGGAGATAGGAAAAGAAAAAGGCAAAAAAGCCCTGAAGAAGCTTTACGGGGATATAGTATTTTGAGGAAATATCCGTTTTTGAGAGGAAGTCCATAGCTTGAAGATATACTGACGCTCCCGAAAAGCAAAGGGCAAATGCCAAAAAAGGAATAGTTAAAGCATTAAAGAGCGAAGAGGAAATAAACGCAGCGGCGCTTCCAAGCTCGCAAAGAGAATAGATCAGGGCGCAAAACGCCTTCGTAGGTGCGAAGGAAGAAATGAGAGAGGATAAAACAGAGAAAAGCGCGATATATCCGCAAATAGAGAGCATTTGTAAGGCAGATTTCTGAACAATGCTCGGAAGCGAAAATGGCTCACACAAAAGGGGAGGAGGCGGCACCTCCTTTTCTTTTTTGCAAAAAATCCCTAAAACACAACCGAAGAGGAAGGACACGCAAATTTCTATAAGATATAAAACAATTCCAAAGCGTACAGAACCAAGCATTTTTATACCTATACCGCCGATGATAAAGGCAGGTCCTGTATTGTTAGTAAAAAGGAGCAACCTTTCGGCTTCCTTTTTTGAGATAGCGCCTGACAAGCGGTAGAAGGTAAGCACCTTTGCGGCAAGAGGAAAGCCAAAGAGAATGCCAACGAGATAAACGGCACCCCCTGCAGAAGAGGTGCGAAAGCAAAGAGAAAGTGGCTTACCGAGAAAAGAGAAAGCTTCTTGGCCGCCTTTTGTGCGCATGAAAGCCTCCGTCAGCAAAAGAAAAGGGAAGAGACTGGGAATAACGGCACGGGCGCACACAAAAAGAGCGCCTTGCATCGCGTCGGTGACTCTCCCGATTTCAAGGAAGGCACAAAGCGTTAAAGCAAGGAGAAGAGCAATGGGAATACGCTCGCGCAATATGCTGGTTTTAATCATTTTAACCTCGTTTTTTTCATAAAATGCCATAATGAGCTATAAAAAGTTATGAAAGCAAGAGGCGTTTTATGAAAAAAGCAAAAACAATGACAAGCGAGATCATACCGAAAGGCGTTAAAATTGTGATAGTAAATCAAGGCAGAAGTTTCTTGGTGCTGGTAGAAGGCGCCAAACGCGTTCTTTTGTGTATGCCTTCGCGTGTTCGGGTTCTTCTAAAAGGAAGGATTTTGTGCTTATCGGGGCAAGGTCTTTTATGTACCACCTACGCAAGCGGCGCGATCGAGATCGCGGGTGAGCTTTCGGAAATTAAATTTGAGTGCTCGCATGCAGATGAGAAGGAGGAAGGGTAAATGGGTATTTTTGTGAGGATATACCATTACCTTTTCGGTTTTTTCACGGTTAACGTCCGAGAGGAGCAAAGAGCAAGTCTCGTCAGTCTCTTTTTAAAGGAAAGGATCGCGGCATATTCTACCAAGGACGGCTCATTTCTCATTGGCGCCGAGTTTCAAAAAAGGGTAGAGACTCTTCTAAGCAAAGGCGGTCTTGAAGCGAAAATAAGTGCGCGAAAGGGTATTCCCGCACTCCTCCGCCTCTATCGCGCACGAGTAGGTCTATTTGTTGGCGCTTTTGCCGTCTGCCTTCTTTTAACTCTCGCTTCTCGCGTGGTTTGGCACGTGGAGGTTTCGGGAAACGAGAGTATTTCCAATGCCGAAATCATCGAAGATCTGAGAGAAATCGGCTTTGGCGCGGGAAGCAATATTAGAAAGACGGATTTCGTGGACTTGTCGGCAAGCCTGAGACTCAAGCATTCCGAGATCGCTCACGCCGACATTTACTGCGTCGGCACAGTGGCGCACGTACGTATCGTAGAGGCAAAGCTTCCACAAAGGGATGAAGCGAGCAATTTGCCCGCGCATTTGATCGCTTCAAGAGATGCTATTGTGGAAAGCTTTGACGTTAAGCACGGAAGCGTTGTTGCTGAGTGTGGTCAGCTGGTTAAAAAGGGTGACGTGCTGGTCAGTGGCATTATAACGGGCGCACACGGCGACGTGCTGCTCCATGCCGACGGACGCGTTTTCGGACGCGTTAGCGACGAGATCGTGATCGAAATTCCCTATAAACAGGCAAAAGAAGTCGTCAAGGGCTATAAAAAGGGTAAAAAAACGTTATTTTTTTTCGGAAAAGCCATAAATATTCGAAAAAATGCTGGAAATCTACCCACAACTTATGGTACAATAGTAGAAAGGGAAGAATGGACTCTTCCGGGCGGACATCCGCTCCCCATCTTTTCCTTAGAAGAAAAAATAGTTTTACTTGAAACGGAAGAGCTTACGCTCTCGTATAAAGAGGCGCTCTCGCTTGCCTATGCGCGCCTTGGCACGGAGATCGTTGCCAAAACAAAGGACGGATACCTGATCTCCAAAAGCGTCAGCGCCACGTCAACAGAGGATGTCTGTGTTTTAAAATGCACGGTAAGCTACGTAACCTCCATCTCGGAGGATAAACCGATAGAGTTACTCGAGTGAAAGGAAGCCTTCATGCAAAAGATCGTGAAAATGGAAAACGCGGATATCGCTACCGCGGTCTACGGAACGTGCGACGAAAATGCCGATGCGGTGGCAAAGGAGTTTGGCGTTACGCTCTACGCTGAAGAGGTCGGCGGACAAAGCGCCATCGCTGTAAGCGGCGAGGACGCGCTTTCGGTCGATAAAGCGACGGCTGTATTAGAATATTTAAAGAATGTTACCGTTCGCGGCGACGTGATCACCGAGCAGGTGTTGAATTACAGCATTTCTCTTGCTAAGGATGGAGAATGGGAGGGACTTGAGGATTTCGGAAGCGATACGGTTTGCTTAACCACGCGCGGAAAGCCTATCAAGCCTAAAACGATAGGGCAGAAGCGCTACGTAAGCGCCGTTCGCAAGAACACCGTCGTGTTCGGTATCGGTCCTGCGGGAACGGGTAAAACCTTTCTCGCGGTTGCTCTCGCTGTTGACGCGCTTCGCAAGCACGAGGTAAACCGCATTATTTTAACGCGGCCTGCCGTGGAAGCAGGTGAGCGCCTCGGCTTTTTGCCAGGGGATCTTCAAAGTAAAATAGATCCTTATTTGCGCCCTCTGTACGACGCGCTCTATGAAATGCTCGGACCTGAAAATTACGCGAGCTACGTCGAAAAGAATATGATTGAGATCGCGCCCTTAGCGTATATGCGCGGTAGAACGCTGGATGATTCGTTTATCATTCTTGACGAGGCGCAAAACACCTCCCCTGAGCAAATGAAGATGTTTTTGACCCGTCTTGGCAATCACTCTAAGGCGGTGATCACGGGTGATCCCTCGCAAACCGACCTGCCGGGTGGCATCAAGAGCGGTCTTTCGGTTGCCGTCCGCATTCTTAAGAACATCGACGACATTGCCATTCACACCTTTACCGAGCGAGACGTGGTAAGGCATAAGCTGGTACAAAAGATCATACTTGCGTATGAAAAATATGATAAAGAGCGCACCAAAGCGCCCACGTCAAACGGCAAAGCTAAGTATACTATCAAAAGAAGGAATGAGGAAAAATGAAGCATTACACGCCCAAAATCCCTAAATTAAGAATTTATTTTTCAGCAGACAAAGAGTACGACCAAAGCTTTTACGAAATTAAAAAGCAGATCCGTGAGGCTATCCGCGCAGCGCTTTTCTATGAAAACGTTGATTTCGACGTAGAGCTTTCCGTAAAGCTTTGCTCGAATGATTATATCCGCGAGCTTAATCGCACGTATAGGGAAAAGGACGCGCCTACGGACGTGCTCTCCTTCCCGATGTACACCAAGGAGGAGCTTGAGGACGTGGACGGCGAGGAGGACGAAACGGTCCCTCTTGGCGATATCGTCATTTCGCTTGAGCGTGCCAAAGAGCAGGCCAAGGAGCTTGGAAACACCTTTCTTCGTGAGATTGCCTTTTTGACCGTTCACTCGGTGCTTCACCTTCTTGGATATGATCACGAGCTTTCACCCGAAGAGGACGAAAAGCAGTGCGCTCGCCAAAAGATGATCGTTGAAAGCATTTTCGGAGAATAAGACAAAGGATAAAGATATGACAAAGACAGGATTTATTGCCATCGTAGGAAGACCCAACGTTGGAAAAAGCACGCTTTTAAACCATATTCTCGGGGAGAAGGTCGCCATCGTGTCCAAGCGCCCGCAAACCACGAGAAACCGCATTACCGGTATTCATACCGTGGGAGAAAACCAGTACGTTTTCCTTGATACCCCCGGTCTTCACAACCCTCGCACCAAGCTTGGCGATTTTATGGTCAAAAGCACCGACAGCGCCATTGGTGAAGCCGACGCCGCCATTCTCGTCGTTGAGCCACGTGAGGCTGTCGGTGACATTGAGGCGACCATAATCGAGCGCATCAAGAGCAGGAAAATGGGCGCGATCCTTGCCATCAACAAGATCGATACCGTTACTCCCGCTAATATTGCAAAGACGATTGAGGCTTATTCTGCCGCTCATAGCTTCGATGCCGTCGTACCTATGACTGCAAAATCGGGCAAGAACGTGGATATCGTGCTTGCCGAGTGTGAAAGATACCTTTCCGATAGCCCTTGGTTTTTCCCCGACGATATCGTGACCGATCAGCCGGAGCGTCAGATTGCCGCAGAGATCATTCGTGAAAAGATCCTTCGCCTTTTGAGCGAGGAGATTCCCCATGGCACTGCGGTGGTTATCGAGGCGTTTGAGGAAGGGAAGAAGATCATCAAGATCCGTGCCGAGATCTTTTGTGAGCGAGAGTCGCATAAGCGCATTATTCTCGGTAAGCACGGCAGTATGCTCAAAACCATCGGCACGTATGCGCGCGAGGATCTTGAAAAGTTTTTCGGCGTGCAGATCTATCTAGACCTTTGGGTCAAGGTCAAGGAAAACTGGCGCGATAGCGTGTTCCAGCTTTCCAATTTCGGATATAACAAAAACGACATTGAATAAAACGTTTCCCAAAGGGAGATCTTTATGCAGCTGATAGATGCAAAGGGTATTGTGCTTCGCTCTGTCAATTACGGCGAGCGTGACCGCATTTTGACTATATACACAGAGGAGCTCGGGCTTATCACCGCCACGGCGAACGGGAGCCGATCTCTTAAAAGCCGAACGCTTGTGGCAACCGAGCAATTTTGTTATAGTCACTACGTTTTTTCGTATAAAAACGACCGCTATACCGTCAAAGAGGTGGATCTGATCGAAAGCTTTTTCGACCTTCGCACCGATATTGAAAAGCTCACGCTCGCGGGCTACGTGGCTGAGGTCGTGACCCACGTGGGAACGGAAAATATGCCCGACGTGCCCTTGCTCAGATTGACGCTTAACACCCTTTTTGCGCTCGCTAAGGAAAAAGCGCCTCGCGCACAAATCAAGGGGGCGTTTGAAATGCGCGCCGCCGCACTTCTCGGATTTTTACCCGAGCTTTCTGCCTGCTCCGCTTGCGGTGAGGAGGGGAAGGACGTTGTGCTTGACGTAATGAATGGCTCCGTGATCTGTGAGAGCTGCCGTCGCGAAATGGAAAACTCTCTTCTTATAGAGGAGCTTGATCCTATGCATCCTACCATTCGCTGTCTTTTGACGGATAACGCGCGCGTTGCTCTGTATTACGTTAGCTGCTGTCCGTTAGAAAAGCTCCTATCCTTTCGCTTGGAGGGTGAGGGGGATATGGATAACTTCGCGTATGCCGCGGAGACCTATTTATTAAACCATCTTGAAACCGGCTTTAAATCTCTTGAATTTTACAAACAGCTTTTAAGCGGCCTTCCGCCTAAAAGAGAGGAATAAAGGGCTATGATCTTTACCCGAAAAACACTGGAAAATCTTGAATACGATAAAATCGTTCGTATGCTCTGTGAGCTCTCCTTGACCGAGGGTGCCGCACATATGGCGGAAAAGCTTTTGCCGAGCGACGATTACGAAACGGTTCTTCGTCGCCAAACGAAAACGGGCGACGCACGCCGTCTTGCTTTGCATAAGGGCTATCCCGCATTTGGACACGTGGTAAACGTGCTTGACAGTGCTGCGCGCGCGGAGAAGGGGGCTATGCTTTCCGTGCGCGAGCTTTTGGATGTTGGCGCACTCTTTCACGCGGCGCGTGCTCTCAAGGATTATATTGAGGCAAACAAGCTTTTCGAGACCTCGTTAGACATAACCTTTGATCGTCTTATTCCCAACAGAAATCTTGAAGAGCGCATCAGTCGCACCATTCTCTCTGAAGAGATGATTGCGGATGAGGCAAGTGTTCTGCTTGCGGATATCCGCCGAAAAATGCGAAATGCACATAATAAAATAAAAGAGGTTTTGCAGAATTTTGTTAGCGGACCGCGATCGAAATACCTGCAAGACAACCTTGTCACTCTTAGAAATGGCAGATACGTTGTTCCTGTCCGTGCAGAATACAGAAACGAAATCAAGGGCCTTTTGCACGACACCTCTTCCTCAGGCGCAACGCTCTTTATTGAGCCTATCGGTGTTGTGGAGGCAAACAACGAGCTTCGTGAGCTGAAGGCTAAGGAATCTCAAGAAATAGACCGTATATTGATGGAGCTTCCCGCGCTTTGCGCGGAGGCTTCGGGCTCGATTTCGCAAAACTACCGTTTGATCACCGAGCTGGCATTTTATTTCTCGTGCGCACTTTTGGCAGAACGCATGAACGCTGTCTCTCCTATCTTGGAAAAGAAGCCGATGATCTCTCTCGTTAAGGCGAGACATCCGCTTTTAGATAAGCAAACAGTGGTGCCGATCTCGGTTTCTCTTGGCGAGGATTTTGATACGTTGGTCATCACAGGGCCTAACACGGGCGGTAAAACCGTTTCCTTAAAAACGCTGGGTCTTTTTGCGCTGATGACCCAGGCAGGTCTGCAAATTCCTGCCGCCGAGGAATCGCGTATGGGGGTCTTCGGTGAGATTTTAGCCGATATTGGCGATGAGCAGAGCATTGAGCAGTCTCTTTCTACCTTTTCCGCTCATATGGTCAGCATTATCGAGATACTGAACGTAGCCTGTGCCCGTTCCTTGGTGCTTTTCGATGAGCTTGGTGCAGGAACCGATCCTGTGGAGGGCGCGGCGCTTGCGACGGCAATACTGGAGGCTGTAAGAGAAAAAGGGGCGCTCGCCGCATCAACGACGCACTACGCAGAGCTTAAGGCGTACGCGCTTGAAACTGAGGGCGTGCAGAATGCTTCTTGCGAGTTTGACGTTGCTACACTACAGCCGACCTATCGCCTAATTGTCGGCACACCGGGTAAATCCAACGCCTTTGCCATTTCGGAGCGGCTTGGACTTGAAAGTGATATTGTTGAAAAAGCAAAAAATATGATCTCTGCCGAAAACAAGCGCTTTGAAACCGTTATTGAGCGTCTTGAACAGGATCGCATTTTAATGGAACGCGCTAAAGAAGAGGCAGAGCGCTTGCGCATGGAATACGAGACGGAAAAGAAAAAGGCGGAAAAGGAGCTAAAGGAGCGCACGAAGAGCGCAGAGGACGAGATCAAAAAATCTCTTGAGCGAGCGAGACAGCTTTTGGATGGTGCACGCATCACGAGCGACTACGTGATGAAGGAGCTTGACGATGTCCGCAAAAAGAAGGAAAGCGCCCGCTTTTCCGAGGAGCTTGCGGCGGCAAGACAGAACATTCGCGGAAGCTTAAAAAAGTCCGATGAGGAATATTCTGCCTTTGAATATAAGGATGTAAACCTTGACGAGGAGTACGTTCTTCCCAGACCTCTTGAAGTGGGTGACTACGTTTATCTTGTCTCCTTCGGTCAGGAGGGACAGGTCGTCACTCTTCCCGACGGACAGGGAAATCTTACCGTGCAAGCAGGTATATTGAAGGCGAAAACGCACGTTTCTAATCTTCGTCTTTTAGGCAAGGCAAAGCCGACTGCCAAAAAGGAGCAGAAAAAGCAAAGCGTTTCCCGTGTCAAGGGTGCAATTGCCGAGGGCTTTAAGGTGGAGCTTGACGTGCGCGGTATGACGGGCGATGAGGCATGGTTCCGCGTGGATAAATATATCGACGACGCTTGCCTTGCGGGCGTTGCCTCTGTAAGAATTATTCACGGAAAGGGAACAGGGGCGCTAAGAGCGGCGCTTTGGGGCTTCTTCCGCAAGGATAAGCGCATCGCTTCCTTCCGTCAAGGTGTCTACGGCGAAGGAGACGCAGGTGTTACCGTTGTTGAACTCAAATAAAAAAGGGTTGACTCAAATGAGTCAACCCTTCGTTTTTATGCTTTTTTTATGATAACGGGCTCGCCACGACCGCGCACGAAATCGGCGGTGACGATCACCTTTTCTACGTCGTTGCGCGATGGAATATCGTACATCAAGGGGAGCATAACGCTCTCAATGATGGAACGGAGTCCACGCGCGCCCGTTTGACGTTCCAAAGCTAAGGAGGCAATCTCCGCGAAGGCGCTTTCCTCAAATTCAAGAGCAACGCCGTCAATATCAAAGAGCTTCTTGTATTGCTTGGAGAGCGAGTTTTTAGGATCGCGCATAATGC
The DNA here is from genome assembly GCA_045656965.1 of Eubacteriales bacterium. Lineage (GTDB taxonomy): Bacteria > Bacillota > Clostridia > Oscillospirales > CAG-272 > UBA1740. Next base: position 17,154 of record JAZOSE010000088.1, on the reverse strand, counting down.
GTACCAGGGCGTCTTTGTCAAGGCTTTCAAGCGATACCATAATGGGCAAGCGACCGACAAGCTCGGGAATCAAGCCGTATTTTACGATATCATGTGCCGTAGCGTCTTTGTAGATGCCGACGGTTTTGTTTTCCACCTTGCTTTGCACGTTGCCGCCAAATCCGATAGTCTGATTGCCTTTTCTGTGCTCGATGATGTCGGAAAGTCCGTCAAAGGCACCGCCACAGATAAAGAGGATGTTTTCGGTATTGATGTGCAAATACTCCTGATGAGGGTGCTTTCTTCCGCCCTGAGGAGGTACGTTGGCAACCGTGCCTTCAAGGATCTTGAGAAGAGCTTGCTGAACACCCTCGCCTGAAACGTCTCGAGTGATAGAGCGGTTCTCGCCCTTACGGGAGATCTTATCTACCTCGTCGATATAAATAATACCGCGCTCAGCGCGCTCAATATCAAAGTCTGCCGCTTGGATCAGGCGCAAAAGAATGTTCTCTACGTCCTCGCCAACGTAGCCTGCCTCAGTCAAGGTCGTAGCATCGGCGATGGCGAAGGGAACACGAAGGGCCTTCGCAAGCGTTTGCGCGATATACGTCTTACCGACACCGGTGGGACCGAGGAGGAGAACGTTACTTTTTTGAATCTCAACGCCGTCGTCCTCTTCCTTTTTCTTTTTATGGGGGAACTTGGTTAAAATGCGCTTGTAGTGATTGTAAACGGCAACCGAGAGCACACGCTTGGCGTCCTCTTGACCAATCACGTATTCGTCAAGCGTTTTTTTGATATCCTGCGGGCGCGGAAGCGTTTCAAAGGTCAGCTCGTTTTCGTCCGCGGGCGCAATTGTATACTCCTCAATGATCTCGGTACAGGTGTTTACACACTCGTCGCAAATGCAAGCACCGTCGGGCGAGGGGATCAAAAGAGCAACTTTATCCTCGCCTCTGCCGCAAAAGGAGCAGGCGCGTTTTTTCTGATTGTTGTTATCCATTTGGAAAAACCTTTCTTTAAGGTCTCTTTTCGATTACCTTATCAATTAAACCGTATTCGGCTGCCGCCTCTGCGGAGAGGAAATTGTCGCGGTCGGTGTCCTTCTCGATGGTTTCGATCGGCTTGCCTGTGCGCTCTGCCAAAATAGCGTTGAGTTTCTCACGGGTGCGGAGAATGTGGTCGGCGTGGATCTTGATATCACTTGCCTGACCGCGCGTTCCACCGAGAGGCTGGTGGATCATAATTTCACTGTTGGGGAGTGCCATACGCTTGCCCTTTGTGCCTGCGGCGAGAAGGAAAGCACCCATGCTTGCCGCCATACCGATGCAGATGGTGGAAACGTCGCACTTGATGAAATTCATGGTGTCGTAGATGGCAAGACCGGCAGAAACCGAGCCACCGGGGCTGTTGATATAGAAGAAGATGTCCTTGTCGGGATCTTGTGCTTCAAGATAGAGCATCTGTGCGACAACGAGAGATGCTGTGGCATCGTTGACCTCGTCGCAAAGCATAATGATTCGGTCGTTTAAAAGGCGAGAAAAAATGTCGTACGAGCGCTCGCCTCTGGACGTTTGTTCAACAACTACGGGAACAAGAGACATTGTGTGATCCTCCGTTTTTCTGTAAGATAAATTTTGCGTGCCACGCGGAAGCGAGGCACGCAAGGTAACTGGTAAAAGGGAAGAGCCTTAAGCTTCGGTGATAACGGCCTTTTCCTTTACGAGATCAATAGCAGCCTTGACCTTAAGATCTTCGCCGATATCCTTCGCGTCAACCATAGCCTTAACCTGATCAACAGGTACATTATATGCCTCGGAGATGCGTTTGTATTCAGCCTCAATATCTTTCTTGGTCGCGGTGAGCTTTTCAAGCTTAGCGATCTTTTCAAGCACTAAGCGGACCTTAACCTGCTTTTCTGCACGGGGGCGCATCTGAGCGCGAATGGTGTCAAGGTCAAGACCGGTGTACTTGCAGTAGGTGGAGAGATCCATGCCCTGCATGCGAAGGTTGTTGTCAAAGTCGCGCAGGCTGTTCTCGGTCTCTGCAACGAACATAACCTCGGGGATCTCTGCAACCATCTTCTCAACGAGGGTGTCGATGATCTTTTCCTCAACCTCAGCATCGGCAGCCTTTGCGTTTCTTTCCTCTTGCTTAGCCTTGATATCAGCCTTGTAAGCCTCAAGGGTGTCAAACTCAGAAACGTCCTTTGCGAACTCGTCGTCAAGCTCAGCAAGCTCAGTGGCCTTGATAGCGTGAAGCTTGCAAGCGAATACAGCATCCTTGCCTGCAAGGTCGCTTGCGTGGTATTCCTCGGGGAACTTGACGTTTACGTCAAACTCTTCGCCGATGCTTTTGCCAACGATCTGATCCTCAAAGCCGGGAATGAACTGACCGCTGCCAAGCTTCAGGTTATAGCCTTCAGCGGCGCCGCCATCAAACGCAACACCGTCAACGGTGCCCTTGTAATCGATGGTAACGGTGTCACCGTTAGCAGCTGCGCGGTCGGTAACGTCAATGGTGCGTGCGTTGCGCTCGCGAACCTTTTCGATCTCGGCGTTTACGTCCTCGTCGGTAACTGCCTTAACGGTCTTGGTAACCTCAATGCCGAGGTAGCCTTCAATAGCAACGTCGGGCTTGGTATATACGGTTGCCTTCATAACAGGCTCATTGTTTTCTAAGGAAACAACGTCAAACTCGGGGCGGCCAACAACGTCGAGCTTCGATGCCTTGAGAGCCTCCTCATAAGCGGTAGGAAGGCACTCGTTGATAGCGTCCTCATAGAAAACGCCTGCGCCGTACATCTTTTCAACGATAGCGCGGGGAGCCTTGCCCTTACGGAAGCCGGGAATATTCATTTTAGCAACGTTCTTGCGGTAAGCCGCGTCGGTTGCCTTTTTGAAAGCGTCCGCTTCGATCGAGAATTCAATTTCATAGTGATTTTTCTCGAGCTTGGTCTTTTTGATGAAACTCATTGATCTAAGATCCTCCAAAGATAAATAATTATTTTAAATCCTATTTATTATATTGCAAAAAAGACAAACTGTCAAGGGTTAAAAGGAAAATATCGGTTGATTTTCTTATTTTTGTACAATTTTTGGAATAAAATTCAAAAAATCCGCTGAAATCAAGGTAAAATGCACACCGTCCTCTTCAAAATCAGAGGGCATATCGTAGGAGCCGTGAATATGACCGAAATAAACGCGGCGAATGCCGTAGGATTTGATCAAAGAAAAGAGCTCGTCCGAGGTCTTTCCGCCCCAGACAACAGGGAAGTGTAAAAATACAATAATTTCTTTTTCGGGGTTGGATTTTTGAAGCAAGACCGCTTCGTCAAGACTCATTTTTAAGCGAATGGCCTCGCGCGCCATAATTTTGGCAAAGTCCGTTCCCTCCGGCATGTTGTCACAAGAGGAGTCATAAAACCAACCGCGTGTGCCACAAACAATGGTGCTTTCTATAACGAAGGCGTTGTTGTACAAAAAGCTTACCGTATCAAAGCCGTTTTCCTCGGTATAAGCGGTGAGCTTTCTCATCGTTTGCCACCAAAAATCGTGATTACCCTTTCCGATAAGCTTTTTGCCGGGCAGGGAATTCAAAAAGCGGAAATCGGCTACTGCCTCGTCGGGCGTCAGTGCCCAGGAGATGTCACCGGGAATGATCACCGTGTCGTTTTCGCTGATCACGGCGCGCCAATTTTTTTCAAGCTTTTCTGTATAAGACTGCCAACGCCGCCCGAAAACCTCCATGGATTTATTTGTTTTCTTATTGAGCGACAAATGCAGGTCGGAAATCGCAAAGATTGCCAATTTTTGCTTCTGCCTTTCTTTAAAATGCTTTTTTACATAAAATCCACCCAAGAAGGAACACTAATGGTATCCTTAAAAGGAGGATAAAGAAGATGGATAAAAAGACGAACGATTGCTGCTGCGACCGCGCTATCAAGGGTATTCACTGTGACGTAAGAAACTGTGTATACAATGAGGCGGGCTGCGAATGCCATGCCGACCATATCGCCGTAGGTCCCAGCCACGCGGCAACGGGTGCCGAAACCGCGTGCGTAACCTTTAAGCCCAAGGCGTAAAGGCAGATTTCCCGCAAACCTCGTTTGCGGGAAATTTTTACTTATTCCTTTGCGAAAGCAAGCACGGAGGCGGTCATTTCCTCAGGCTTGATGGTCGTTTCAAAGCGTACCTTGCGCTCGCCGATGTTCGCAAGCGGTGCAGGGATCTCAGTTCTCGTAAGCGCGGAAAGCTCGTCAAGGGCTTCAAGCTCGCCCGAAGCCTCCTTGCCCGTCAGTGCCTTATAAACGGCACCTGCAAACTTGTAGGGGCTTGCAGTGGATGCAAGAACGATCGGACGGATGTTTGCAGCATCCTTAAGATGCTCGCGAGAGGCGTGATAGCCAACGGCGGTGTGCGTGTCGCACAGGTAGCCGTGCTTTTCGTATGCATAGCGAATGGCGCCTGCACAGTCCTCCTCAGAGGCGTAATATCCGACGAAGGTCTCGCGGATAGCATCAATAACATCCTTTTCAACGGTGTAAACTCCCGTTTGTGCAAGGTCCTTCATATACTTTGCCGTCTTCTCAGGTCCTGCCACAAGGAAAAGAAGACGCTCTAAGTTGCTGGAAATAAGAATATCCATCGAGGGCGAGGTGGTGGTGTAGAAGTGACGGTTACGATTATAGGTGCCACTCTCCAAGAACTCGGTCAATACGTTGTTCTGGTTAGAGGCGCAAATGAGCTTTTCAAAGGGAAGTCCCATCTTTTTGGCAATATATGCCGCAAAGATGTTGCCGAAGTTTCCGGTAGGAACACAAATATCGATTTTGTCGCCAAGAACGATCTTGCCTTCCTTTACCATATCGCAATACGCGGAAACGTAGTAGGCAATCTGAGGTGCGAGTCTGCCCCAGTTGATCGAGTTCGCGCTGGAAAGGAATACGCTTTCCTTGGTTAAAAGCTCGGCAGTAGAAACGTCACCAAAGATCTTCTTAACACCGCTTTGCGCGTCGTCAAAGTTGCCGTAGATCGCCGTAACGTCAACGTTTTCACCGAGCTGCGTCTGCATTTGAAGCTTTTGGACACGGGAAACGCCGTCCACGGGATAGAACACCTTGATCTTGATTTGGTCAACGTCGCGGTATCCCTCAAGCGCCGCCTTACCTGTGTCACCGGAGGTGGCCACGAGAATGAGGGCGGTGCGAGCCTCGCCCGTCTTTTGAAGTGCGCGTGAGAGAAGGCGGGGCATGATTTGCAGCGCCATATCCTTGAATGCGGAGGTAGGTCCGTGCCAAAGCTCAAGGGCTGTTACCTCGTTATCGATAGCACGAAGGGGAGCGGCACCACCGGGGAACTTCTTTGCGCTGTATGCGGCAGTGGTGTCCGCAAGGATCTCTTGCACAGAGTAGTCGGTAAGGAATTTTTCAAAAACGTACGCCGCGCGCTCGGGGTAGGAGCAGTCAAGCAACTCGTTTAATTCGCTCAAAGAAAGCGAGGGAATGCTCTCGGGCATATATAAGCCGCCGTCGGGAGCAAGCCCGTTTTTGATGGCAAGAGCGGCGGATACCGCCTGCGCGTTTTTGGTTCTGGTACTGATGTAATTCATATTTTTGCCTTTCTTACAGGATAATTAACCGTTTTTTGTAAATGCGTTTTTGATTTGATTGATGAAAATAGGCTTTAAGTCGGCGGAAAGATATACCTCCACCACGTCAAAGCGAAAGCGTCTCTCGCTTTTTCCGTAGCGCTTTGCAAAGTAGGAGGCAACTGCCGCCATATGTTGCTTTTTCTCGGTGTCTACGGCGGCGGCAGGACGCCCAAAGGGGGAGGGCTCATCGGGTGAGCCAACGTGGGATTTCACCTCGCAAAAAACAAAATATTTTCGGTTTTTTGCGATAATGTCGATCTCCGCCTTGCCTTGCCTGTAATTGCGCTCGAGAATTTCAAAGCCCTGCTTTATATAAAGGGCGGTTGCGGCGTTTTCACCTGCCAAACCGATCTTTAGGTTCGCCGGCAGATCCTTGGGGATCGGCTTGCTCATCATTCGGTGATTTCTTCGCTTTTTGCCGAGAAAGGAAAGGATAAGATCAATCATCGTTCAAAAATTTTAAAAAGGAGCGGCGATGAATGGGTGACGGACCGATCTCGCGGAGAATCTGCATATGTAAAGCGGTCGAATAGCCCTTGTGCTTTTTAAAGCAGTATTCGGGATATTTTTTGTCGTCTTCAAGACAGATGCGGTCACGCGTGACCTTGGCGAGAATGCTTGCCGCGGCGATAGACGCGCTGATGGCGTCCCCTTTGATCACCGTGGTAGTCGGGATATCAAAGCCGCGAGAAACATTACCGTCGATAAGAGCAAAATCTGCCTTGACGGGAAGAGACTCCACGGCGCGCTTCATAGCGAGCATGGTGGCGTTCAATATGTTGATCTCGTCGATTTCGGCAGGGGATGCCGAGGCAATGGAATAAGCGATCGCTTTTTCCTTGATCTGGTCAAAGAGAAGCTCGCGCTTTTTCTCAGAAAGCTTTTTGGAGTCGTTGAGGCCTTCGATCGTACAGCCAAAGGGCAAAATGCACGCGGCGGCAACCACAGGGCCCGAAAGAGGGCCGCGCCCCGCTTCGTCTACGCCGCAGATGCTTTTGTAGCCCTCGTTGCCAAAGGCTTCTTCCAGTGAAAAGTCAGGCATAATTCTTTACCTTTCGTTTTTAAAAAGAGGAGTTTCAAGCGTTATGCGGCCCACCTTAGCGCCACGAAAATCATCAAGCAGCGTTTTTGCCGTTCTTTGCTCGTCGATAACGCCACCCGACATAAGAAAACCGCGCTTTCTTCCGATCAGCATAAAAAGGTCGTACGCGTCGATATTCTCAATTTCATTCGGGGAGAGCTTGTATCTTTCCATAAGAAGAGCGGGGTAGCGCTTGCGAAGGCGATCGGCGAGGATCATGGCAATCTCGTCAATGTTTAAAACGGCATCCTTGATCGCGCCGGTAATGGCGAGGTTCTCGCCGGTGATACGGTCGTCAAACTTCGGCCAAAGAACGCCGGGCATATCGAGTAAGTCAATGCCGATATCGGTGGAGATCCATTGCTTGGAGGTCGTCACACCGGGGCGATTTTCCGCCTTGGCCTTTTTTGCACCTGCCAAATGATTGATCAGGGTGCTTTTTCCAACGTTGGGAATGCCGACGACCATGGCGCGAATGTGCCGTCCGTTCATACCCTTTTGCGCATAGCGCTCCAGCTTGTCCTTTAAAAGCGCTTCAATGGCGGGAAGAAGGGCGTTTTTTCCTTCCCCCGTAATCGCGTCGTAGGCAAGACAGGCAACGTTTCTTTGACGGTAATATCTGATCCAATCCGCCGTTACGCTCGGGTCGGCAAGCGAGGCTTTTGAAAGCAGGGTGAGTATAGGCTTTGCCCCGAGAAGTCTTTGGATCTCGGGGTTTTTCGACGCCAGAGGAATTCGCGCGTCGAGTATTTCAATGGAAATGTCAACTTGAGAAAGGCTCTCTTGCATAAGGCGACGGGTTTTCGCCATATGCCCGGGAAACCACTGTATAACGTCTGACGGCATAAGAACTCCTTGATCAGTCGATGGTACCAAATTGGGATATGGGGGAAATGCGGAAATATACCTTGCCGATAACGGTGCGTGCGTCAACGCAACCGAAGGCGCGGCTGTCAAGCGAAATCGGGCGGTTATCACCCATCACAAAGACCTCGCCCTCACCAACGTTTACCGTGTATGGTGCATAGGTGCAGGGAACCACGGTATAGCCAAGCGAGCCGTCATGCTCCTCTAGCTTTCCGCCCTTACCTTCGCTATCGTAAACGTAAACTCCGTCCCACTTAATAACGACAGTATCGCCCTCGGTAGCAATTACTCGCTTTACGATGGCTTTGCCCGCAAGCTCGCCGGGCAGCTCGCTTGACTGAATGACGACAACGTCACCCTTTTCGGGAGAATAAAAGAGGTCGGAGATCAGAAGCCTTTGACCGTTTGCAAGGGTGTAGTCCATCGAACCGCCTTCGACAACGAAAAGTCGCGTGAAAAACGCGAAAATAAGAAGAACGGCGCATGCCGCGATGGCGAACATTTCTACAAAATCAAAAAGATTTTTTATCCCCTCTCGGCGGCTTCCCGTTTGATTAAGCTGTGCGGTCTCTTTGTTTTCCATAAGTGACACCTTGATTTCTATAGAGTTATTGAAGCGGATTTCCCGAAAAAAACGGAAAAACACAATATTATGCGTAAAATAAAAATTATCTATTATATTATAGCATAAAAGTTTTATTTTACAAGACTTTTTTTCGAAAAACTATTGATTTTTCAAAAAGAGTGTGTTATAATGCACAATGGCGTTGGTGTGGCTACATATCAGCGCGATAATAGAACAGTCCTCTGCGAAGCTCTGCACGAATGTTCGGTATAAGGAGGAAGCTATAATGGAGAAGATTACAGCTTTTGTAAGTGAGCAGCTTAAGACCGAGGTCCCTCAGTTCAATATCGGTGATACCGTAACGGTACACAACCGTATTAAAGAGGGCGACAAGGAGAGAATCCAGCTTTTCGAGGGTACCGTCATTGCCAGACATGGCGGCGGCATCTCCGAGACCTTCACGGTTCGCCGTGTAAGCTTTGGATGCGGTGTGGAGGAGACTTTCCCCATCCATTCTCCTAACGTTGTAAAGGTAGTTGTAACTCGTCGCGGTGTTGTACGCCGTGCGAAGCTCTTCTATCTGCGCGACAGAGTCGGCAAGAGCGCCAAGGTCAAGGAAAAGATCTGATTTCAGATTTTTTCTTTACCAAAGTGAAAAGGAGCCACCGCGCAGCCGTGCAGTTGCTCCGTGCGAAAGGGTGCCGTCTTGGCACCCTAAGCAGTCACTGTTTTTATTGATTTCTTCGCGCATGCGCGGGAATATAGCGTGGGGATGTCGCGCACTGGCACACGGCATCCCCACTTTTCTTTCTCATTTGATTTATGCCATAGTTTCGTTTAACTGCTTGCCGCCGAGAATATGAACGTGCAAGTGCTTAACGCTTTGGCAACCATCGTTACCGATGTTGGAAACAACGCGGTATCCGCCGCTAAGCCCCTCAGCTTTAGCGATCTCGGGGATCGCCTCAAAGATCTTGGCGATCATATCGCTGTTTTCTGCGGTGATCTCATCCACCGAGGCAATGTGCGCCTTGGGAACAACGAGGATATGCACGGGTGCTTGCGGGTTGATGTCGCGGAATGCGTATACGTCCTCATTTTCGTATACCTTGGTGGAAGGAATGCTTCCGTTTATAATTTTACAAAAAAGACAATCCATAGGGAAAACCTCCGTTTTTTCTTGATAACTCATTTTATCACATATTTTAAACTATTGCAAGTACCTTAGGGAAGGAGAAAGAAAAAATGTCAGTAAACGAACCGTCTTTTTTGCCTTCCTTTGATTTTAATGAGGATTTTTGGTGCGAGATCCAAAGGGAAACACGGCCCATCGTTCTTTACGGTATGGGCAACGGTGCGGATAAGCTGATAGAGCGGCTATCCCTTTTGGGCAAAGAGGTCTCTGATTTTTTCGCCAGTGACGGCTTCGTGCGCGGTCAGCTCTTTCACGGAAAGCGTGTCTTATCGCTGGCACAGGTGAAGGAAAAATACGGAGATTTTGTTATCCTTGTTTCCTTCGGAAGCCATCTTGAAGAGGTAGTAAACTATATTTATTCCTTGGCAGATGAATATACGGTATATATACCCGATATGCCGCTTGCCGCAGATGCTTACTTTGATGCGGCATTTTATAGGGAGCATTACAAGGATATTGAAAAGGCATACTCGCTTTTGTCCGACGAAGCTTCAAGGCGCGTTTTTGTGCAAACCGTTTGGTATAAGCTAACGGCGAAGCCGGAGTTTTTAAAGCGCGCGGTACGCTTTGAGGACGAGAAGGCACTTTGTGACTTTACGCACATCAAGTGCGCCGTTGACGTGGGGGCGTATCGCGGTGATACCTTAAAGGAGCTATGTATGCTCGCGCCGCAACTGGAAGAGGTATTTGCCATAGAGCCCGACGAGAAAAACTATAAAAAGCTCGTCGCCGTCGCAAGCGATATGCAAGATATTACGGTATATCCCGTGCACGCCGCAGCTTGGGATAGCGACGGAGAGGTATTCTTTGACGCCAGCGGAAACCGTAACGCCGCCATAGCGCTGAGCGGTGCTAATTATGCGTCCTATGAACACAAGACTAAAACTATTCGTTCTGCGAAAATTGACACGATAATATCAGGCAGAACGAAAATCGACTACATTAAATACGACACAGAGGGCGTTGAGCGAGAGGCATTGATCGGAAGTGAAAATACGATAAAGACTTTCTCCCCCACGCTGTTAATATCGGCTTATCACAAGAGCGAGGACATTTTTTCTCTTTTGCTTTTTCTTGAAAAGAAGCACGAGGGGAAATATGAGTATTATCTTCGCCGACATAACTGTATTCCCGCGTGGGATCTTAATTTAATTGCAAAGGAAAGGAGAAAATAAAATGCCGGAGCTTCTCTCTCCCGCGGGAAACCGCGAAAAGCTGGAAGCGGCGATCCGCTACGGCGCTGATGCCGTTTATATGGCAGGCACGTTTTTCGGTATGCGTGCCGCGGCAGATAATTTCTCACTCCCCGAATTAAAGGATGCCGTGGCGTATGCGCACGCGCACGGTGTGCGTGCCTTTATTACGGTAAACACGATGCCGAGGGAGCACGAATATCCTCGCCTGCGTGAATATCTTACGGCACTTAAAGACGTGAAGCCCGATGCGCTCATCGTTGCAGATCTCGGTGTTTTTATGCTTGCAAGGGAGATCTTGCCCGAAATTGAGCTTCACGTCTCCACCCAGGCAAACACCGTTAGCGCAGAAACCTGTCGTGCCTGGCATTCTCTCGGCGCAAAACGCGTGGTTTTAGCACGGGAGCTGACGCTGGAGGAAATCAAGGCCATTCGCGCTGCCACACCCGACAGCCTTGAGCTTGAGGCGTGTGTTCACGGTGCTATGTGCATTTCGTATAGCGGCCGTTGCCTTCTTTCCAATTTCTTTACAGGTCGCGACGGTAACCGCGGCGCTTGCGCTCAGCCTTGCCGCTGGAATTACAAGGCGGTCTCCCTGACGGTGGAGGAGGAAAAGCGCCCCGACCTTCCGCTTACCATGCTCGAGGAGGGCGGAGAAACCTTTATTATGAGCTCCCGCGACACCTGTATGATCGAGCATATTCCCGAGCTTATGGAAAGCGGTATTGACAGCTTTAAGATCGAAGGTCGTATGAAGAGTGCGTATTACGCTGCCGTTACCGCAAACACCTACCGTATGGCGATCAACGCTTATCAAAGGGGCGAGCCCTACGACCCGCGCTGGATGCGCGAGCTTACAAGCGTTAGCCACCGCGAGTACGGAACGGGATATTACTTTGATTCTTCAAAGGAAAATGCCAATACCACAGCGGACACAGGCTATCTTCGTGACAAAGCATATCTTGCTACCGTGCTTTCATACGATGAAGAGACGGGGGAGGCACTCTGCGTGCAAAAGAACAAAATGCGTCTTGGCGACTGCGTTGAGCTTTTGACACCCGGAGCAATCGGTACTCCCTTCGTTGCGGAAGCGCTCTTTGACGAGGCACATGCGCCAATTGAGGCAACACCGCATCCCTATATGAAATTTTATTTAAAAACGCCCTTTAAAGTAAAGGAAGGCGACATTATTCGAGGAGGAGAATAATATGAAAACCCTTTTAGCACTTCTTATTTCCGCACTTATCGGCGTGGTCGAGGGAATCACGGAATGGCTTCCGATCAGCAGCACGGGCCATATGCTTTTGCTGGATGAGCTTGTGGGCTTGAAAAATTACGTTTCCGATGCTTTTTACAGCTTCTTTTTGGTAGCTATTCAGCTTGGTGCCGTTTTGGCGGTCGTTATACTCTATTTTAAAAGACTTAATCCCTTTTCGCCCTCTAAAACCTACGAGGAGAAAAAGGGCACTTGGCGACTTTGGCTTCTCGTTTTGATCGGTATGCTTCCTTGCGCCGTTATCGGTATTCCGCTTGACGACTTTTTCGAAGAAAAGCTGTATGGGCCTATTGTGATTGCCATCACGCTTATCGTTTACGGTGTAGCCTTTATTCTTATCGAGAGATTAAAGAAGGGAAAAGCCTTTCGCGTGGAAGATGCGGGCTCGCTGACCTTAAAGGATGCGGCACTGATCGGTTGCTTCCAGGTGCTTTCGCTTATTCCGGGCACCTCTCGCTCCGGCTCAACCATTCTCGGCGCGATGCTGCTCGGCGTTTCGCGCAAGGCGGCGGCAGAGTATTCGTTCTTTATGGCAATTCCCGTAATGCTTGGCGCGTCCTTGTTGCGTGCGCTCAAATTCGTCCTTAGCGGTGCGAGCATAACCTCGCTTGAGTGGGGCGTTCTTCTCGTTGGTGCCTTTGTAGCGTTTATCGTTTCTTATATTGCGATCCGTTTCCTTGTGGGCTTTGTGAAAAAGCACAGCTTTGAGGTCTTCGGCTGGTATCGTATCGCGCTGGGTCTTATCGTTTTGATCTTTGCGTTTGTATCAAACAACTTTTAAATTTAAAACTTAAAAAGCGGCAGATTGATTTCTGCCGCTTTTTTCTATCTGGCTATCAGTGTGGTTGAATCCGTAACGCGCAAAACTCCGATATAGGTTTTTCCACGGTTTACGGTAAGGATCTCGCCGTCCGCTCCTTTAAAAAGAAGCGAGCCGTCATCTAAAACGGACCAGCTGATGCTTTCCACTCCGCCGCCCGTATAGCAAAAGCCGCTGCCGCCCGATTTGGTGTCCAGTGTAAACGTCGTGCCGTTCGGACTGTGGTAGTAGCTGACGTTAGAGAAAAGAAGGATCACGTTTTCAAAGGCAAGCTGCGCCCCGTTGTAAGTATCCTTATGGACACCTCCGCCTTGTGAGCGAAAATAGGATTTACTTGTCTCGTTATAGGTAAAGCTTACCGTGTTTTTTTCCGAATATGCAAAATAAATATCGGATATGCGGTTGCCTTGCGGTTGATAAGCCGTGCCCAAATCGGCAAACGTGTAGGGAAGCGTGTGCTTTGCTTCCGTAAGGGAGAAGGAATTTGCCTCGATTGCGTTTTTTATCAGCGAACCGCTTGAGGAGACCAAGCCGTCGGCACTTGAAAAATAATTGCCAAGCGTTCCGCTTGCGTGGTTAAGCGCGTCAACCCCCTCGGGGATCTCCTTAGCACCGTTAAAAACGGCTACCGCGTCAAACGCTTCGGCGCTCGTGAACATATAAGGCTCAGCGCCTGCTATGTTTTTAATGGATGCAAGTCCCTCAAGGTTATTTGTGATCGCCCAAAGGCGCGTTTCGTCATAAGGAACAGGGGTTTCCACCAAAACATCCGCAAAGGAGAGCCCTTCTTGTCTTTTTCCGTCGAAATTTCCGATACAAACAGAAACAGGGCGAGAAGACGAAGTAGCTTCGTCACACGTCAGCCCGGTGTAGCGATTATAAAACAGAGGTTTCGGTGGGGTCGTGTCTTGCGGTGGCTCCTCCGTACTGCCACCGCCTGCGTTATCGGGGGGCGTCGAAGGATTTTCACCCTCGTCGGTGCCGCTGCCATCACTGCCGTCAGGCGAAGTGAAAGAGGCAAACTGGCAGCCGACAAGTGAAAAAATCATGGATAAGGTAAGCAGGAAGCATCCTGCGAGCGTTTTTATGCTGTATTTTTTTGCAGACTTCATTTTTTCTGCCCAAGCGGGCAGTACCTCCTTTGTCTTTATGCGCGGTTTGCGCGCTCAAGCCAGGCGGTACCAAGGTCAAAAGCTTCAGCGAGGCCCTTTACCATCTTTTGCTTTTCAATACGACCCGAACCGTCTGTGGGAAGGATCTGTACCATAACCATATCGGGAATATCCATATCGAACTTGGCTGCCTTCTTTTCCGTCATAACGAGCATGAAAAGATAGAACTTGTCCGACATATCGCCGTAATAGATCTCATTGCCTTCGCGAACCAAGGGCTTACCGTTGTATTCTAAATACTTTCCCTCTATTCCGTTTGCTTTGATCATTTGTTTCACTCCTTTCGTAAAAGTAACTTGGTACATATCTCCCGTAAATCTTATTGTGCATAATTACCATTTTTTGTCAATAGATGCGACAAAAGTAGTAGTATTGCGACAGAAGATCTTTTCGACATTATTTGCGAAAGGGGGAGATGCGAAGAAAGAAATCTGCCGCGCGTGGCACGGGAAGCGTGAGTGCGTATACCGAGTCTGCGCGGTATGCACGCTCTGCCTGTGCCTTGGCGTCGGGAGAGAGCTTTCTTAGGTCTGCGGGCTTCGTAATGACAGCGATTTCCGCAGTTTTTCGTATATGATGCAGAACGGCTTGTCCTATGCCGTCCATTGCGAGAACCTGCGTATAAAGCACGCTTTCACGCGCTTCGGCAGGTGTAACGCCGAAGAAAGAGTAGAGTGCGGCGCGGCGAATGCGCGCGTCGGTGTATTTTTTCGTGGAAGCGATCTTGAAAAGCTCGTCGAGCGTGCTTGCTTCCTTGGCTTTTTTTGAAAGATATTCGTATAGTCCGCCCGCACATTCCGCGATTTCACGCTCGCCGCGAGGGACGCGCACAGAGGTCAAAACGGCTGAGGAGAGCGCATGGATGCTTGCGGGCATCTTTCCGTCCTTGATCGCCTCCAAAACTGTGTTCTGCGCCGTTTTTGGAATATGAAGGAGAGCCTCCTCGGTCTTTCCCTTGTAAAAGAGCGAGCGAATATAGGTCGCGCCCGCGTGGGTGGCTGTGTCGGTGCTGTCCTTGTCTGTTCCGTTTCTTAAAACGGTGTGCGGCAAGATAGACGAGCCGAGCTTTTTGAGTGCTTTAAGATATTCAATCGCCAAAATGTTGTTTGGGGAGAGAAGGATTTCTGCCTCGTCCTTGCCGTAGAGCGTCTCATAAGCTAAGGTGCGAGCTCTCGCATAGCCCAGCGCCTCGTTTCCGTCGGTGGCAAGCAGAGCCTTTAAGGCACAATCGAAATCCTCGCTTAAAACACGATCACAAGCACGGCTTAAGTCCTCGAGCGAGCCACATTCGCTTCCAAAGGAAAGCGCATCGACCGTTCCCAACCCTTCGGCGATGCTGACAGCCGCTTGCGCGAATCCCTCAGCGCCCGCAAGGGAAAACGGAAAGGGAAGCTCCAAAACGAGAGAAACGCCGTTTTCGACGGCTATGCGAGCGCGCTTAAACTTGTCTAATATCGCAACGTCGCCGCGTTCGACGAAGTTTCCGCTCATAATAGCTATGATCGCGGTGTCCTCGCCAAAATCACGCTTAATGCTGTCGATCTGGTATTTATGGCCGAGATGGAAGGGGTTGTATTCGCATACGATGGCAACAGTTTTCAAAAAGACCCCTCCTTTTCGGTAATAAAAAACAAAAAGTACCTTGTATTTTTTATAAAAATCCTGTATAATAGGTACGATAAATATTATACGGAGGATAAAAAATGAACGTACTCATTGTAAACGCAGGCTCAAGTTCGCTTAAATATCAGCTTTTTGATACTGTGAGCAAGAACGTGCTTGCCAAGGGCGGATGCGAAAGAATCGGTCTTGACGGCGGTCGCGTTGAGCATAAGGTGCCCGGAAAAGAGCCCTACGAGCTCGTCGCGAATATGCCCACGCACGAGGATGCTATTCGCAACGTCATTTCGCTTTTAATCGATAAGGATCACGGCTGTATCGCCTCAATGGACGAGATCGGCGCTGTCGGTCACCGTGTGGTACACGGCGGTCCGTATTTCTCCGGCTCTGTTCTTGCTGATGCTGACGTGCTTGATAAGGTAGAGAAGTGCCGCGATCTTGCGCCTCTTCATATCGGACCGAGTCTTGTCGGTATCCACGCCTGCATGGACGTTATGCAAAACGTTCCTCAGGTTCTGGTATTTGACACTGCGTTCCATTCGACGATGCCTAAGGAGGCGTATCTTTACCCCATTCCTTACGAATTCTACGAAAAGTATCACATTCGCCGCTACGGCTTCCACGGGTCCTCGCATAAGTACGTTTCGCGCGAAATGATCCGCCTGCTCGGTCGCGGTGCGGAAAACACCAAGATCGTTACCTGCCACCTTGGAAACGGCTCTTCTATTGCCGCTGTAAAGGACGGCAAGGTTATTGATACGACGATGGGCTTTACGCCTCTTGACGGTCTTATTATGGGAACGCGCTCCGGTTCTATTGACCCCGCTATCGTAACCTTTTTAATGGAAAAGGAAAATCTTACCGCCGCCGAGGTAAACAGCCTTCTCAACAAGAAGAGCGGTCTTCTTGGTGTTTCCGGCAAGCATTCCGACTTCCGTGATTGCCGTTTGGCAATGGAAAACGAGGGAGACGAGCGTGCGAAGGCTGCAATCGACATTCTCGCTTACCAGGTTAAGAAGTATATCGGCTCGTATGCTGCCGCAATGGGCGGTCTTGATGCCATCGTATTTACCGCAGGCATCGGTGAAAACAACAACATCATTCGGGCACTACCTTGCCGCGGTCTTGAATATATGGGCGTTGAGTTTGACGACAAAGCCAACGATGCGATCGGTCGCCCTGCAACCGTCACCTGCATTTCGAAGCCCTCTTCGCGTGTTAAGGTCTATCTCATTCCCACGAACGAGGAGCTGATTATCGCTGAGGAGACCGAAGCCATCGTGCTCGGCCGCTAAGCCTCATAAATAGAGCGTCGCTCATACTGGTTTTCAGTGTGAGCGACTTTTTTCACTCTTTTGGTGATTATATCACTTTTTTGACGATTTGTCAATGAAAAGCGGAAAAAATACGGAGAAATGATAGAAATGATAACTTTTAAAGCAGAGAAAGGACGTCAGCGATCCATGTCTGCCTTGTCTTTTCCATTCTCTTAAAATTCATAGCCGATGCGTATATTTCTTCGAGTGCTCGGTGGGAGCTACCTGCCTTTTTCAGCGCCTCGTATGCTTCGCTTACCGTTTTTTCGCAAAGCCTCCTTATTTTTCTTTCCTCACGGGTCGGTGATTTTTCAAAAAAGCGCGACATATGTATCCTTTTTTTTGCATTGATATCTTCCCATAGAGAAGCGTTAAGATAGAGCGTGGAGCTTTCTTTTATGAAGATGGCATCGAGGAT
>JAZOSE010000087.1:0-2818 GCA_045656965.1 Eubacteriales bacterium | reverse complement strand
AATAAAGGGAAGTGATGTATAATACTTACATCGGCTAAAACACTTTAGCAAATTAAAGTTGTAAAGCGATAAAAAATACATTTAAAAGAGGAAAAGACAATGAAAAAGATTTTAGCACTTGCACTTGCCTGCGTTATGCTCCTTGGCAGCGTTATGGCATTTTCTTCCTGCGGCAAGGACGATACGCTCGTTTGCGGCGTTACCATCTTTGAGAAGATGAATGAGAAGGACGAAAACGGCAACTGGACCGGCTTTGAGTCCGAGTTTGCTATGGAGGTTGGTAAGATCCTCGGTATGAAGGTTGAATTCCAAGAGATCATCTGGGAGCAGAAGTACAGCGAGCTTAACGCCGGCGCCATCGACTGCATCTGGAACGGCTTTACCGCTAACTCCAGCGACAACGGCGTAAAGAGAAGCGACCTTGTTGATTTCTCCTACGGCTATATGCTCAACCAGCAGTGCATCGTTGTTAAGAAGACCGACCTTGCTAACTACACGAGCGTGGCAGACCTCGCAGGCAAAAAGGCTTGCGTTGAGGGTGGCTCCGCAGGTGAGTCCTATGCAAAGACCGTAACCGATGCCGACAAGGTTCTCTCTGCAACCAACCAGATCAGCGCATTCCCCGAGCTCAAGTCCGGTGCTGTTGATTTCCTCGTTGTTGATATCGTTCTCGCGCAGAACATCTGCGGCAAGGGCGACTACACCGACGTTGCTATCGTTGACGCTATCACCCTTGACTCCGAGGTTTACGCTATCGGCTTCAAGAAGGGAAGCGACCTGACCGCAAAGGTCAATGACGCTATCAAGCAGCTCGAAGAGAACGGCAAGCTTGCCGAGCTCGCAAAGAAGTGGGGCTTTGAGAACGTCGTTAAGGTTATGGAGACCTTCGAATAATCGGCAAAATATCTATCAAAGGATAATATCATATGGGTTTTTGGGAGGTTACGCTGAGCTTGCTCAGCGGACTGGAGCAGACCTGCCTGATTTTTGCGCTAACACTCGTGTTAGCGCTTCCTTTGGGTTTGGTCATTTCTTTCGGCTCAATGTCGAAGTTTAAGCCGCTTGCTTACGTTACCAAGGTGTTCGTTTGGATCGTGCGCGGCGTTCCTCTTATGCTTCAGGTTATTATTGTTTTCTACGTGCCGGGATTTCTTTTGGGCACGCCTTTGTTCTCGCGCTTCGCCTCGGTCATTGCAGCGTTCGTGATCAACTACGCGTGCTATTTCTCCGAGATTTATCGCGGCGGCATTGAGAGCATCTCAAAGGGGCAGTATGAGGCAGGTCAGGTGCTTGGCATGACCAAGTCTCAGGTCTTCTTCAAGGTCATTCTCTTGCAGGTGACTAAGCGAATACTCGCACCTATGTCCAATGAGGTCATCACGCTCGTAAAGGATACCGCACTTGCGCGCGTCATTATGATCGTTGAGATCATTCAGGCGGCACAGAACTTCGCGGCGTACGGTCTTATTTGGCCGCTCTTCTATACGGCGGTGTTCTATCTTATTTTCGTCGGTGTGCTGACGCTTCTTTTCGGCTATTTCGAAAAGAAACTCGATTATTTTAAGGCATAGGAGGCGCGTATGGCATTGCTTGAAGTTCAAAATGTTCAAAAAAGCTTTGGTAAGACCTCTGTCCTTAAGGGCATTGACTTTTCTCTTGAAAGGGGCGAGGTGCTTGCTATCATCGGCTCCTCGGGAAGCGGAAAAACCACGCTGCTCCGTTGCCTTAATTTTCTTGAAACGCCCGATGCGGGTACCATTTCCGTTGACGATAAGACCATCTTTAACGCCGCGCTTCATAAGACACTCAGCGACCAGGAGGTCAGAGCCAACCGTCTTCACTTTGGACTCGTGTTCCAGCAGTTTAATCTTTTCCCACAGTACAGCGTGCTGGACAATTTGACCCTTGCACCGATCCTTCGCTTGAAGGAGCTTAAGCTTAGCCCCGAGGCAAAGCGGGAAAGAACGAAGGCTATTGAGAACGAGGCGTGGTCGCTTCTTGAGCGCGTCGGACTCTTTGAAAAGGCAAAAAGCTACCCCTGCGAGCTTTCGGGCGGTCAGCAGCAGCGCGTGGCAATCGCGCGTGCCTTGATGCTTGAGCCTGAAATTCTTTGCTTTGATGAGCCCACCTCTGCCCTTGACCCTGAGCTGACGGGTGAGGTGCTTCGCGTGATCAAATCCCTCGCCGCCGAAAAGCGCACGATGGTGATCGTCACGCACGAAATGGAGTTTGCCCGCGCCGTTGCCGATAAGGTGATGTTTATGGCAGACGGTGTGATCGAAGAAATGGGTACGCCCGACGACGTGTTCTTAGCGCCTAAGAGCGAAAAGCTCAAAGCATTTTTAAGCACTGAAAAATTCTAAAAACCAAGAGCGCTGTGAAAAAACGGCGCTCTTTAATGTTTTTGACGGGCAGTATGCGGCAATTTGCGCCGCAAATCGCGCTCGAAGGAGTGCGCGCGATACTGCGGGGGAACGCTAATGATGTTTGCAGATATTCTGTGCGTTCCCTCTTGACAAAATGAAAAAAATATACTATAATCTATTTGTTAAAGGCATTGATGAAGAAAAGTAGCGAAAAATATCGCTTAAAGAGAGTGCGGATAGGTGAGAGCCGCGCAGAATGATTTTTCGTGAAGAACACTTCGGAGCCGCAATCTGAACCCGTAAGGCAGTAGGTGCGCCGTGTTTTTGCGCGTTAAGCAAATGAGAGTGACCGCTTCGGCGGTAAAATAGGTGGTACCGCGAGCAGCAGCTGTTCGTCCTATTGGATGAGGCTTGCTGTTTTTTTCTTAAGTCGGATCGTAGCCATGTCGTTC
>JAZOSE010000086.1:0-2446 GCA_045656965.1 Eubacteriales bacterium | reverse complement strand
TTTGAATCTCTCGGCATTAAGGTTTATGTGGCTACAGCAGATGGCAGTATAGGTACAAAAGGGTTCGTAACAGACGTTGTTAAGGACCTTGACTACACATATTTTTACACCTGCGGTCCTGAGCCGATGTTAAAGGCGGTATATAACGCCACGAGCACAAGCGGACAGTTCAGCTTTGAGGAGCGCATGGGCTGTGGCTTCGGCGCTTGCATGGGGTGCTCCTGCAAGGCGGAAGACGGCAACAAGCGCATCTGCAAGGACGGTCCTGTGCTTACAAAGGAGGAGATCGTATGGTAAACACGAAGGTAAATCTTTGCGGCATCATGATCGACAACCCCGTCATTCCCGCCTCGGGAACCTTTGGCTTCGGTCTTGAATTTGCTGAGCTTTACGACATTAACTGCCTTGGCTCCTTCTCCTTCAAGGGAACGACGCGCGAGGCACGCTTTGGAAACGCGACTCCGCGTATTGCGGAGACCCCTTCGGGAATGCTCAACGCCGTCGGTCTGCAGAACCCCGGTGTTGCACACGTTAAGGAAATTGAGCTTCCCGCACTCAAAAAGGTGTTTCATAAGCCCGTGATGGCAAACGTCAGCGGCTTCTCTATCGAGGACTACGCATATACGTGCGAGGCTCTCGACGATGAAGCGCAGGTCGGCTGGATCGAGGTCAACATCAGCTGCCCGAACGTTCACGGCGGCGGTATGAGCTTCGGCACCGACGCAAAAAACGCCGCGGCGGTTACCCGCGCGGTCAAGGCGGTTACAAAGAAGCCTATTATTATTAAGCTGACCCCCAACGTTACCGACATCACCGAGATCGCAAAGGCGGTGGAGGCTGAGGGTGCGGACGGCGTTTCGCTCATCAATACGCTTTCGGGCATGAGAATTTCGCTTCAAAAAAGAAAGCCTCTCTTGGCAAACACGACGGGCGGTCTTTCCGGTCCTTGCGTGTTCCCCGTGGCGCTTCGCTGTGTATATCAGGTGTATAAGGCAGTAAGCATTCCGATCGTTGGTATGGGTGGCGTTAGCACGGCAAGCGACGTGCTTGAGCTTATGATGGCAGGCGCGACCGCCGTTGAGGTGGGTGCGGCAAACCTTGTTGATCCCTTCGCATCCAAAAAGATCGTGGAGGCACTTCCCGAAGCAATGAAAAAATACGGCATTGAAAGTCTTTCCGACATTATCGGTGCCGCACACTAAACTATAAGAAAGGTATTACAATGGGAAAAGACGTTATTATCGCTTGCGATTTTGCAAGCAAGGAACAGGTTTTTGCATTTCTTGATAAATTCGAGGGTGAAAAGCCCTTCGTTAAGATCGGTATGGAGCTTTTCTACGCCGAGGGTCCCGAAATCGTAAGAGAGATCAAAAAGAGAGGTCACAAGATCTTCCTTGACCTCAAGCTTCACGATATTCCCAACACCGTAAAGAAGTCTATGAGCGTGCTTTCCCGTCTTGACGTGGATATGACCAACCTGCACGCCGCAGGTACTATCTCTATGATGGAGGCGGCGCTTGAGGGTCTTACTCGCGAGGACGGCACGCGTCCGCTTCTTATCGCGGTAACCCAGCTGACCTCGACCGACCAAGAAAGAATGGAAAATGACCTTCTTATTCACGAGCCTATCGACAAGGTCGTTATGCACTACGCATCAAATGCCGCAAAGGCAGGTCTTGACGGCGTGGTCTGCTCTCCCCTTGAGGCGGAAAAGGTACACGAGACGTGCGGAAAGCACTTCCTCACCGTTACCCCCGGTGTACGCTTTGCCGACGGTGACGTTGGCGACCAGAAGCGCGTTATGACCCCTGCCGAAGCGAAAAAGATCGGCTCTGACTACATCGTTGTAGGCAGACCCATCACGGCGGCGGCTGATCCCGTTGCGGCTTACAGAAGATGTGTAAGTGAATTCGTAGATTAAAAGGAGAATGACCATGGAAAGCTACAAGAGAGAATTTATACAGTTTTTGGAAAACGCAGGCGTTTTAAAGTTTGGCGACTTCACCGCAAAAAGCGGCCGCAAGATCCCCTACTTTATCAATGCCGGTATGATCAAAACGGGCGATGACATTGCAAAGCTCGGCGAGTTTTACGCCAAGGCTTATTTTGAAAAGCTGGGCGCAAAGAAGGCGGTTCTCTACGGTCCTGCTTACAAGGGCATTTCCCTTGCCGTTTCTGCCGCCGTTGCTCTTTCTAAAAAGGACTTGAACGTTCCCTTCTTCTTCAACAGAAAGGAAGTTAAGGATCACGGCGAGGGCGGCGTATTCGTAGGATACGTACCCACCGCGGGCGAGGAGATCGTTATTATCGAGGACGTTATCACCGCGGGAACAGCTATCCGCGAGAGTATGGAGATACTTTCTCACATTGAGGGCACAAAGGTTGCCGCTACCTTCATCATGGTAGACCGCAAGGAAAAGGAAGTCGGATCGTAGCCATGTCGTTC
>JAZOSE010000085.1:0-2092 GCA_045656965.1 Eubacteriales bacterium | reverse complement strand
GTGTACCGAGTGGTTCTTTTTGGGCATCGTGATTTTGACGGACATAGAGTGCTGGAAGAACGACTTTATTCGCTATTTGCAAGCCTCATAAGAACGAAGTCCTTTGTGGAGATCTATATTGGTCGAAACGGAGAATTTGATCTCTATGCAGCATCCGTTGTGAAGCGTGTGCAAGGTGCCATGGGAAAACATAACAGTGAATTGATCTGTGTGTTGCCATATTCGCAGAAGGATATAGAATACTACGAGAAGTACTATGACAGCGTCATCATACCCGAACATATTGGTAAGACACATCCTAAAGGGGCGATTGCAAAGCGCAACAGATGGATGGTGGAGGAGGCTGATCTCTTTATCTGTTATGTAGAAAGAGAAGAGGGTGGAGCTTATGCCGCGCTGAAATACGCCAAGAAGCTGGGTAAGAAGATCATCAACATTGCGCAAAACGATGATGAATTTATTTGAAAATCTGATAATAGACGAAAAAATACGGCATATCCTTTTGTGATATGCCGTATTCGTGTTGTGTTTGCTTCGGTTGGAGGAATCTTGACTTTTAGAACAGCCCCGTGATCTTGCCGCTTTCGTCAACGTCGATGCGCTCGGCGGCGGGAACCTTGGGAAGGCCGGGCATCGTCATCACGTCACCCGTCAAAACAACGAGGAAGCCCGCGCCTGCGGAGACCTTCACGTTCTTGATGCTGACGGTGAAGCCTTCGGGTGCGCCGAGAAGCGCCATATTGTCGGAGAAGGAGTACTGCGTTTTGGCAACGCAAATGGGGAGCTTATCAAAGCCGAGCTTGGTAAGCTCGTCGATCTGCTTCTTTGCCGCGGGGAGAACGGAGATGCCGTCGCCGCTGTAAACCTTCTTTACGAGGGCTTCGATCTTGTCCTCGATCGTGCCTTCAAGCTCGTAGGCAAAGGTGAAATCGCCCTTTTCCTCGTCGCAAAGGCGAACGACCTCGCGCGCAAGCTCAATGCCGCCGTTTCCGCCCTCTGCCCAGACGTTAGAGAGAACGACGTTCACGCCGAGCGCGCGGCACTCGGAAATGATCGCCTCGACCTCAGCGTCGGTATCGGTGGGGAAGCGATTGACCGCAACAACTGCGGGGAGCTTATATACGTTTTTAATGTTCGCAACGTGGCGAAGAAGGTTGGGAAGTCCCTTTTTGAGCGCATCAAGATTTTCTGCGCCAAGCTCGGTCTTGGCAAGACCGCCGTGCATTTTGAGTGCGCGAATGGTGGCAACGATGACCACCGCGTCGGGCGTAAGTCCGTTCATGCGGCACTTGATGTCAAGGAATTTCTCGGCACCGAGATCCGCGCCGAAGCCTGCCTCGGTGATGGCGTAATCGCCGAGCTTCATTGCCATACGGGTCGCCATAATGGAGTTACAGCCGTGCGCGATGTTGGCGAAGGGGCCGCCGTGTACGAAGGCGGGAGTGCCCTCAAGGGTCTGCACGAGGTTGGGCTTTAAGGCATCCTTTAAGAGTGCCGCCATAGCGCCGACCGCCTTTAAGTCGCCGGCGGTAACGGGCTTATCGTCGTAGGTGTAGCCAACGATGATGCGGGAGAGGCGCTCTTTGAGGTCGCTGATTGAGGAAGCGAGGCAGAACACCGCCATAATCTCCGAGGCAACCGTAATATCGTAGCCGTCCTCACGGGGCACACCGTTGACCTTGCCGCCAAGACCGTCGGTGATAAAGCGAAGCTGGCGGTCGTTCATATCCACGCATCTTTTCCAAGTGATGCGGCGGGGGTCGATACCGAGGGCGTTACCCTGGTGAATGTGGTTGTCTAAAAGGGCGGCAAGAAGGTTGTTTGCCGCGCCGATGGCGTGGAAGTCGCCCGTGAAATGCAGGTTGATGTCCTCCATAGGAACGACCTGCGCGTAGCCGCCGCCTGCGGCACCGCCTTTTACGCCGAATACGGGGCCGAGAGAGGGCTCGCGGAGCGCCACGCAAACGTTTTTGCCGATCTTGCGCATACCGTCGGCAAGACCGATGGTGGTGGTCGTTTTACCCTCGCCTGCGGGGGTGGGCGTGATAGCGGTCACAAGGATCAGCTTGCCGTCAGGGCGGTCGCTTTCCTT
>JAZOSE010000084.1:0-7659 GCA_045656965.1 Eubacteriales bacterium | reverse complement strand
TCGTGGGTCAAAAGAAGAAGATGTCCTGCGTGCCAAAGGTATATGCGGCTGTCGCCGACGTTGAGAAGCGCCAGCGCCCGTCCGTACGCCAGGACGGCAACCATCGTACTGCCCATACCGCGAAGCGCCTCGTTTTCCTCGGCGGCGCTATATACTGCGCCGTTGGCGGCAGAAAGCGCATCCTCAAGAGCGCCGAGCGCGTCGCGCTGGGTCTCTTGCTTCATCTTTTCTATAAAGGTGCTTGTGGCAAGATGCGAGGCGATCTCTCCTCCGCGCACACCGCCCATACCGTCACATACGACAGCCAAAAGCGCATTTTCCTCCCGTTTTTTCACGCCGCGAAGCTTGGGCGGAAGGGGAAGGGGCGCACTGTCGAAATAATCCTGATTGCTCGGGCGGCGAGGCCCGATATCACTGTATCCAAAGACCTTCATTTTTAACTTTCCGTATCCTGTTTTCTGAGTCGGCGGAGCTGACCGCAGGCGGCGTTCACGTCCGCACCGAGGCGGCGGCGTACCGTGGCGTTCACCCCACGGAAGATCAGCCTTTCGGCAAAGCGCTTGGCGCTTGCCGCGTCACCCTTGACGAAATCTCTTTCCTTCACCTCGTTCACGCGAATGAGATTGACGTGGAGCGGCGCGCCCGTCGCCTTGAACGCGCTTTTCAAAAGGGCGGCAAGGGCGTCGGCATCCGCCTCGCTGTCGTTTTTTCCGCCGAGAAGCGTGTACTCGAAGGATATGCGTCTGCCCGTGGTGTTATAATAGCGCACGCAAGCGTCGAGAAGCTCCCGTATGTTCCATTTGCGGTTGACGGGCATCACCGCGCTGCGCTTTTCGTCGGTCACCGCGTGAAGCGAGATGGAAAGCGTGATCGGCAAATTCTCCCCCGCAAGACGGTCGATCCCCGGCACCACACCGCAGGTGGAAAGCGAAATGTGGCGGTAGCCGATGTTGAGCCCGTCCTTATGGTTGACGAGTGCCAAAAAGCGAACGACGTTATCGTAGTTGTCAAGCGGCTCGCCTATTCCCATCATTACGATGTTCGAAACGCGCTCGCCCGAATCCTTTTCGGCGGCGATGACCTGACCTAAAATTTCAGAGGCGAAAAGGTCGCGCACCTTGCCGCCGATGGTGGAGGCACAAAAGGCACAGCCCATGCGGCATCCGACCTGGCTGGAGATGCAAAGCGAGTTTCCGTGCTCATAGCGCATAAGAACGCTCTCGACGCACTCGCCGTCGGCAAGGCGAAAAAGATATTTTACCGTACCGTCTATTTTCGAGACCAGCTTTTCCTCCACCAGAGGCAAGCGCCACTCGGTCGCGTCAAGAAGACGTGCGCGAAAATCCTTCGGAAGCGAGGACATTTCCTCAACGGGAACACCGCGCGAAAGGAAGGTAAATATTTGCTTGGCACGGTACGCGGGCTGTCCGAAGGACGCGCACAATTCGGCGATTTCCTCGGGAAAAGCGCCCAGTATATCCATTTTTTGCCCACTTAGCATAGTTTATTCTTTCTTTACTTTATTTTTTTAAGCCGCGCGATGAAAAATCCGTCGCACCCGTCCCTTTGCGGAAGCAGCGTGAGCATTCCGCCCTCGCTCCTTAAAGGCTCTCTGCCGCGCGACGAAAAATCCTCAAGAATGAAATCGGGATGCTCCGAGAGAAATTTTCTTACGTTCTCCTCGTTTTCCTCGGGAAGCAGTGTGCAGGTGGAATACACCAAGACCCCGCCCGTCTTTACGTAGCGCGAGGCGCGCGACAAAATTTTATACTGCAAGGGCGGCAAGTCCAAATCAAGCTCGCGGTAGCGAAGGTCGGGCTTTTTGCCCAGAACGCCAAGCCCCGAGCAGGGCACGTCGCATATCACACGGTCAGCTTGTCCGTCAAGCGACTCGTCGCCCTCGGTCGCGTCAAGCACGCGAGCGTCCACAGCGAGCGAAAGGCGGCGCGCGCCGTCTTTTATGAGCGAAACGCGACCCTCATAGAGATCAAAGGCGTAGAAGCTACCCACGCCGTTTACCGAGAGCGCCGCGCCGAAGGTTTTTCCGCCGGGCGAGGCACAAACGTCGACCACCGTGTCACCCTCGCGCGCGCCCAGCGCCTCCGAAACGATAGAGGAGGACTCGTCCTGCACGAAGAAAAGCCCCTCCCTAAAGCCGTACAGCGCCTTCGGCGAAACGGACGAAAGCACACGGATAACGTTTTCCGCGTGCGTGGCGGATTCCGCGCAGACACCCGCCTCTTCAAAGCGGGAAAGCAGCGTTTCCTTTGCCGCAGCGTCCCTCGCGCGAAGCGTCAAGGGTAGCGGTGTGTTAAAATATTTCAGTATTTTTTCGGTGTCCTCTCTGCCGAAAAGCTCCAAAAAGCGCTTAACCGTGGAAAGAGGAAAGGAATACTTCACCGAAAGATACCTTGCCGTGCGCGAGGGGGGCGGAAGCGGCATCTCCTCAGCGCGCGAGGCGGCGCGAAGGACAGCGTTTAAAAAGCCACGCTCGCTTTTGTTTTTTAAAAGCGAGACCGTTTCCGAGACCGCCGCATAGGACGGTGTTTTCATAAAAAACATCTGGTATAGCCCGATGTGAAGCGCAAAGCGCACAGGGGCAGAAATCTCTTCTATGGGTCTTTTGGCAAAATGTGATGCCAGATAATCCAAGGTCAGCCGTCTTTCCGCACAGCCGTAAAAAAGCGCGGTCAAAAAGGCGGCTTCCTCCCCCGCCCTTTCCAGCACGGTGTCTGAAAGGAGCAGGTTGGCAAATCCGTTTTTTTCTTCCTTTTCGCAAAGAAGCGAAAGCGCAAGCGCGCGAGCGTTTACTGCCACAGCCTGTCTCCCACAGCGATCTTTCTGCCGCGGATCATATCGGCGGCTCGCATTGTGCCCTTGCCCTCGGGGATAACCGAAAGAAGCGCCACAGCCCCCTCGGCGCAGGCAACGACGATCTCGCCCTCACCCTTATCGGAAAGAGCGATCACCGTTCCCGCCTCACCCTTGCCCTCGCATACGCGAGAGGAAAGAACCTTTAAAAGCTTTCCGTCGGGAGTTTTCGTAAAGGCAAGCGGAATGGGCGACACACCGCGAATAAGGTTATGCACCTCTTTTGCCGATTTTGTAAAGTTTATTTTACAATCTTCCTTTGTGATCTTGTCAGCGTAGGAGGCATTCTCCTCACTTTGCTTTTGGGGAGTAACGCTTCCCTCGCCGATGGCCTTAACCGCGCGAAGAAGAAGCGCGCCGCCTAAGAGTGCCGAGGTGTCGTGCACCGTTTCAAAATTATCGTTTTCGGCGATGGGAAAGCGCTCGGTAAACAGGATATCTCCCGTGTCAAGCCCCTCGTCCATCTGCATCACCGTCACGCCCGTTTCGGTTTCGCCCGCGATAATGGCGCGCTGCATCGGCGCGGCACCGCGATATTTCGGAAGAAGCGAGACGTGAAGATTGATACACCCATACCGAGGGTAATGCAAAATATAAGCAGGAAGAATTTTACCGTACGCCACGACGATGATCAGATCGGGTGCCGTTTGCTCTAACACGGGCAAAAGCTCACCGTCCTTCAGTCTTTCGGGCTGAAAAACGGGAATGCCAAGCTCCTCTGCCTTTTTCTTCACGGGGGGCGGCGTGAGTATCATTCCGCGCCCGACGGGTCGGTCGGGCTGGCATACCGCACCGACAAGCTCCACTCCGCCCAAGGCAAGAGCATCAAGGCAGGATGCGGCAATATCGGGCGTTCCCATAAATAAAACCTTCACGGCATTCTTCCTTTCTTTTTCGTTTAAATGTAAATAGTTCTTTGCTTTTTAGTCATCAGGGAAGATCTCTTCGATCATTTCATCGATAAAGAGCTTTCCGTCAAGGTGGTCAAGCTCGTGGCAAATGGCGCGTGCCAAAAGCCCGTCGCCCGTCAGCTCCCAGTACTCGCCGTGGCGATCCTGATAGCGCACGGTAACCTTGGCGGGGCGGGAGGTGATGCCGCATCTTCCGGGGACGGAGAGACAGCCCTCTTGCTCCTTCTGGTTGCCGCTTTTCTTAGTGATCACGGGGTTGATCATCTCGTAGACGGTCCCTTCCTCTACCTCAATAACGACCACGCGGCGCAAAACGCCGACCTGCACGGCAGCAAGTCCGCATCCCTCTGCCTTTCGCATCGTCTCGACCATATCGTCAAGAAGAGTCAAAATTCTCGGGGTGATCTCCGTAACGGGGCGGCTGGTTTTGCGAAGCGTTTCGTCGCCGTCCTTTAAAATGTTCAGAAGTGCCATACTGACTTCCTTTCTTCTCTTGTTAAGTATCGGTGGGGTTGAAATCCACCGTTGCCGTTATTTTGGGGTAGTCGCTTAAAAACGTGCGGAGAAACTCCGCCATAAGCCCGCGCACCTCGCGGGAAAGCCGTGTTTTTAACAAGAGCCGCATACGGTATCTTTCCGCGACCTTATAGGTCTGCGGCTCCAAGGGGCCGTAGATCTCCACGGGCACCGTTTCGTCCTTCTCCTTAAAGAGCGCGATCAGCCGATCCCTCGCCTCGCGTGCGGCGCGAAGAAGAAGCGGCTCGTCCTCCGAGACGAGAAGCACCTGTACGACGTCGGAAAAGGGCGGATAATGAAGCGCGCGGCGAAGCGCGATCTCCTCCTCATAAAAGGCGGGGTAATCCTGCGCGGCGGCAAGCGTGATGACCTTATGGGAGGGGGAGAAGGTCTGCACGATGGCGCGGCCCGTGTCAGAGGCGCGACCCGCTCTGCCGATGACCTGTGTAAGAAGCGCGAAGGTGCGCTCGGCGGCGCGAAAATCGTTCATATAAAGCGAGGTGTCGGCAAGCAGGACACCCGAAAGAGCCACGGCGGGAAAATCGTGTCCCTTGGTGACCATTTGCGTGCCGAGAAGCACGTCAGCCTCGCGGCGACGGAATTTGCCAAGCAAGCGCTCGTAGGCGCTTTTTGCCCCCGTCGTATCGGCATCCATACGCAAAACGCGAATACCGTCTATGGCTTCTTTTAGCGAAGCCTCCGCCTTTTGTGTGCCTGCGCCAACGTAGGAAAGATGCTCCGAGGCGCATTTCGGGCAGGCGCGCGGCATTTCCTTTTTCGCACCGCAGGCGTGACAAAGCAGATACCCACCGCGGTAAGAGGTGTGATAGGTTAAGGAAACCGAGCAATGCTCGCAAACGAGCGGCTCGCCGCAGCTTTTGCAGGAGATGGAGTGATGGTAGCCGCGGCGGTTTAAAAACAGCACCGCCTGGCTTTCGTCCTCCACGCTCTCACGGAGTGCCTCCTCAAGCGTGCGCGAGATGGGCGAGGTGTTCCCCGCCTTTAATTCCTCTCGCATATCCACGATCTCGGTTTTGGGAAGCAAAGCACCGCCGTATCGCTCGGTGAGCGACACGAGGGTATACTTCCCCGTTTTTGCCTTGTAATAGCTTTCGATCGACGGCGTTGCCGAGGCAAGCACCGTCAAAGCACCGTGCGCACCCGAGCGGTACGCCGCCACGTCGCGCGTGTGGTATCTGGGCGCGGCGTCGGACTTGTAGGTATGCTCGTGCTCCTCGTCGATGATGATAAGACCGAGGCGAGAAAGCGGCGCAAAAACGGCGCTTCGCGTGCCGATCACAAGGTCGGTCTCTCCGCGCAAGATCTTACGGTAAGCGTCATACCTCTCCCCCGTTGAAAGCGAGGAATGAAGCACCGAAACACGTCTGCCGTAGCGCGAGCAGAAGATGCCCACCGTTTGCGGTGTTAAGGCAATTTCGGGCACGAGCAGGATCGCCTGCTTGCCCTCGTCAAGCACACGGTCGAGAAGCTTCATCATCACCTGCGTTTTTCCGCTGCCGGTGATGCCGTGCAAGAGAGCACAGGCGGCGCTCTCCTTTTCGTAAAGCGCGGAAAGCTCTTCGTATGCGCGCTCTTGTGCGCGGGAGAGGCAAACGGGCTTGCGCTCGCACTTGCCCGACAGCTTCTCATAGGGATTTCTCTCCACCTCGCGCTCGCAAACGGACAAAAGCCCGTTCTTGACCAACGTACGAAGCGGAGAAAGGGATACGTTCAAGCGCTCAAGAATCTCGCCCTCGGAGCATTCGCCCTCGGCAAAAAGAAAGCGGTAAACGGCGCTTTGCGTTTCATTTTTAAAATCGTTTCGGCGGATGCGCTCGCGCGAGGCACTCTCGTCCTCACAAACGGCGTACACCCGTTCCACTCTCGCTCGCGCGTCGGCACGGCGAAGAATGACCCTCTCGGCAAGCCCCTTTTCCAAAAGCGCGGAAAGGTTTTTTTTGATACCCTTGCCAAAAAGCTCGAAAAGCGCGTCCTCGTCGGCGGTTCCCACGGCGGAAAGATAGGCGTAAAGTGCCTTCTCCTTCGCCTCGGCGCGCGACGCGTTTACACGCAAGGCAAGCTCGCTTGCGTCTCTCTCTGCGCGCCCTTCGCCTTTTGCGCGGTAGGCGCAGGAAAGAAGCCCAAGCGCGGCGGCGGGTATCGCGGCTCTGACCGCCTCACCCACAGAGGACAGCGTATATTCGCTCAAAAAAAAGCAAAGGCGGAGAATTTCGGGCAAAACGCGAAAATCCTCGGGAAGAAGTGTTTTGACCTCCTTGAGCCTTCGCTCGCCCTCGTTCTTTCCTTCACCGACGACCACCGCATACGAGGCGCGGTCGCCCTTGCCGAAGGGCACGATAGCGATGCGACCGTAAAGCTCGCCCTCTATCGTCTCGTTTAAAAGATAATCGTACTCTCCGTCCGCCCGAAAAGGAGCATCGAGGAGCCTGACCTTCACTATACGGGGCATACCGATTCTCCTTTCCTTGCGTTTTGAGCGATCAAATTTCTAAATCAGTCCTTCTCGGTGGAGGGCACCATCTCATACTTGCCCTCGTGAAGACGGGTGATGGCAATACGAACGGGCTTCTGGTCGCGGTATTCCTCGTCGATAAGCTGAAGGATCGACTTGTCGGTCTCCTTGTCGCTGATCATCTTCTCGGCGCGTGCGCGCATTTCGAGGTACTCGCTGGTGACCTTTCTTGCGCCCTTAGCCACGGCGATAACAAGCTCGTAGCGGTTGTGACGGTTTCCGTCGGTCAGCTCGGAAATGGGGGGGTAGATCATACGGTTGTCCTTGATCATGATATTTTTTCTCCTTGACTTTTTGTCAGTTTAATAACTTATTTGGGTGCCTCACCGCGTGCCGCGGCTTTGGATAGGAAAGCAGGAAGGTGACGAATCTACTTTTTCACTCTTCACTATTCGCTTTCTTCCTCCTCCTCATCCTCGCTTACGTCGCTGTCGAGGATACGGTTGGAAATGGTCTCTGCCTTGATTGCGGAGAGGATCAGATGCTCGCTGTCGGTAAAAATAACCGTTCTTGTGCGGCGGCCGCAGGAAACGTCGATCACGCGGCCCTCCTCCTTCGCCTCGGAAACAAGGCGCTTGATCGGTGCGGAATCGGGGCTGGCAAGCGCCACAACGCGAGAGGCGGCAACCATATTGCCCGATCCGATGTTGATAAATTTCATACTTTTCTCTTTTCTTTTTTCGTGTTTCTCCACGTTGTTTTGAGGCGCTTATGCTGTTCGCTCAAGGCTTGAGCGCTCTCGCTTGGGGCATAGCTCGGTGTTTTCGTAAGAAAACCAAACTCGGACGAGTTTGAGAGCTATGACGGGGGGACGCCATCGTTGTTCGC
>JAZOSE010000083.1:0-2722 GCA_045656965.1 Eubacteriales bacterium | reverse complement strand
AAAATAAAAATACATACGAAAGGAAAAAACAACTATGTCTTTTCATTCCAAGATGATCAAGCTTCGTAAGTACAAGGGCTTTACGCAGGAGACCTTTGCCGCAGAGATCGGCGTTTCCCGTCAGTCCGTCTACAAATGGGAGTCGGGTCAATCCTATCCTGAGGTAGAGAAGCTTCTCAAGGTGGCTCGCACCTTCGGCGTCACAGTTGACGACATGCTGAACGACGAAATGGAGGTTGGCAGAAACGGCGAAATGATGCCTCTTGCCGACTATCTTGCCGAGGAGGAGAGACTTAAGAAGGAGGCCGAGGAGAAGCGCGCGCGCCGCGCCGCCGCCAAGGCAAAGAGAGAAGAGAAGAAGGCGGCAGAGGAAGCCGCCGCAGCCGCCGCCGCTCCCGCCACCGAGGTTACCGAGGTTGAGGGCAACACCGCCGAGGTAAAGGCAGAGGACGAGGGCAAAAAGAAGAAGGGTGGCTTCTTCGGTCTGTTCCGCAAAAAATAATTTTTTAAAAATAGCGTATAAAAACCAAAAGGACGAATAAAACGCGCCTTTTCCGTCTATTCTTGATAAAAGACGGAGTGGAAAAAGCTCTGACCCGACTTTCAAAAAAAGAAGAAAGGGTAAGAGCCTTTTCGTCGTACCTTTTTTTGATCAAAGTTTGAAAAAAAGGACGATTTGCAAACTATACTTTTCAAAGTAAGGAGCATTTTTTCAACCGACGGAGCGAGTGGGGCAGAAGGAAGAAAAAAGAAAGGGCAAAACGGCTTTTTCCCCCGTTGAAAGAAAAACGGGGAATAGGGAAAATGCGCGAGGAAAGAAAAAATCAAACCCCCTCTTTTTTAGGCGAGGGGGCAAAAAAGCTATCGGCGCGCGCGAAGGAAACCGCGCCCGAGGATATGATCGAGACAGCCACACGTATCATCTTAGGAGAGCGGGGCGCGGAAGCACACCCCGAGGGTAAGCCGCCTTTGCGCGCGTTTTTGACACCCTTTCTTTTCGGCTGTCTTTTTTCGGCGTCCCTTTTTGGCACCGTCGCGCTTATTTTATTTTGGTAAACGAAAAACAATTCATAAGAAAGACCCACTCTTGTGGGCAAGGTATAAATATGACAGAAAAAGAACTTGACGCGCTGCTTTTAAGGCTCGGCATTTCGGAAACGCCCCCCACGCCAAAGGGCAAGGGGAAAAAGGCGCAAGGAGCAAGAAGCGCAAGAAATAAAGGGGGTGCGGCAGCACCTGCCCCCGCTCCCGTCGAGGAGAAAAAAGAGGAAAAGAAGGGACAAAAGCTCCCTCAAAAAGCAAACAAAACTGTACAAAACAAGGGGAAAAAGCCTCAAAACCCGACAAAGAGAGAAAAGAGCGAGAGCAAAGCTCCCGAAAAAGCGCCTGAAAAAACGCCCGAAAAGACACAGGCAAAAAGAAAGCCTCAAAGAAATAGAGGGGCAGGTAAGAAGCCCGCGCTTCGCGTGATCCCCTTGGGAGGTCTTGGCGAGGTTGGCAAGAACATCACCGCCTTTGAGTACGGAAGCGACATCGTGCTTATCGACTGTGGTATGGGCTTCCCCGACGAGAGCATGCCCGGCGTGGACCTCGTGATCCCCGATTTTACCTATCTGTACGAAAACCGAGACCGTGTGCGCGGACTGCTTTTGACGCACGGCCACGAGGACCATATCGGCGGCGTTCCCTACCTTTTGAAAAATCTCTCCGTGCCTGTGTACGGAACGCCCCTCACCCTCGGCATATTAAAAAGAAAGCTTGCGGAGTTCCGCTTTGAAAAAGCGCCGAGGCTTCGCGCCGTTGCCGCGGGCGAAACGGTATATCTGGGTGATTTCGCCGCCGAATTTATCCACGTTAACCATTCGATCGCCGACTCCTGCGCCATCGCGCTCTACACTCCCGTCGGCACGGTGGTGCATTCGGGCGACTTTAAGCTCGACGTTTCCCCCATCGACGGAAAAATGATGGATCTTGCACGCCTCGGTCAGCTTGGTAACGACGGCGTAAGGCTCCTTCTTTGCGAGCCCACCAACGCCGAGCGAGGCGGCTACACCCCTTCCGAGCGCAAGGTCGGAGGCTCGCTTGAGCAGATCTTTTTGACCAACAAGAGCAAGCGCCTTGTGATCGCCACCTTCTCCTCGAACGTGCATCGCGTTCAGCAGATCATCGACGCGAGCGCCCGTCACGGCAGACGCGTTGCGGTGCTTGGCAGAAGCATGGTCAACGTCATCGGCGCGGCGCGCGAGCTTGGGTATATGGACGTTCCCGACGGTGTATTGATCGAGCTTTCCGAAATGAAGCGTTTTCGTCCCGAGGAGCTGACCCTCGTTACCACGGGCAGCCAGGGCGAGCCTATGAGCGCCCTTTACCGTATGGCTTTCGGCGAGCACGACCGCGTGAAGCTTGACGAGCGCGACCTCGTTGTCATCAGCGCCTCGGCGATCCCGGGCAACGAAAAGGACGTGGGCAACATCATCAACGCCCTTGTCAAAAACGGCATCTCGGTGATGGACGACTCGGCAGGTGCCGTGCACGTTTCGGGTCACGCCTGCTCCGAGGAATTAAAGCTGATGCACGCGCTTTTGCGCCCCGAATTTTTGATGCCCATTCACGGCGAGAGCCGCCACCTCGGCGCGCACAGAGATATCGCCAAATTTATGGGAATGACGGGCGACCGCATCTTTATTTCGGAGATCGGCAAGGTCTTAGAGCTTGACGAGGA
>JAZOSE010000082.1:0-6953 GCA_045656965.1 Eubacteriales bacterium | reverse complement strand
AATAGTAAGATAGATCCTAATGATGAATGGAAGGAAAAACTATTAATAGCAAGACACAGTCCATTAAGAATAGGAGAAATCCTAGTTAAAATAGAAGATGTACCTTTTTATGTAATGGGGCATTTAGTAAGGCATAATATAGGGTGTACACCGTTTGTTTCAACAAGTAGGGAAGATAGAACGGATATACCTAGAAACGAACGAAAACAGACAGATTTAGTAAGTATGAAGATGGTATTTAATATAGAAAGCTTAATGAATATATCAGAAAAGAGATTATGCACTTGTGCAGATAAAGAAACAATAAAAGTAATAACGGCGGATGCGAGAGCATCCGCCGCTTTGGTTGTTACTTTGAGTGCTTGATCAGACCGCAAAGCTACAGTTTTCTATGATGCCGTTGTTGCAAACGGCAGTAACACCGTCCTTTATGCCACAGCCGTAGGCTTGGATGGCTTCAAACTGTGCCACCGTGCCTGCATAGCGTATGGTTGTAAGGCTTTCGCATTCGGAAAGGGCATTCAGCAGAATGCGTGAAAGGGAGGCCGGCAGATATAGCGTGGTGAGCCCCGTGCAACCGCGGAAGGCGAACTCATCGATGCTCGTAACGGAATCGGGAATGGTGATAGAGGTAAGGCTTTCATTGCCGGCGAAGGCACCGCGGCCAATGCCGGTTACGCTTCCGTCTGCCGGGATCACGCTGTTTTTACAGCCCAAGATCAGCTCTTTGGTTTCGGTTTCGATCAAGCAGTTTCCCACCGCGTGATATTTCGGGTTTTTCTCGCTAACCGTGATGGATGCTAAGGCGCCGCTACCCAAGAAGAGGGAGTCGTGGATGCTTTTTACGGTGCTTGGAATATGGATCTCGGTAAGAGAGTGGCAGTTGCAAAAAGCATAGTTTCCGATCACCTCCACACCCTCGGGAATCACAAGGGTGGAAAGTGAGGAGCAAGAGGAAAATGCGCCGAAGGCGATTTCACGAACGCCGTCGGGAATCGAAAGTGAGGTCAAGGATGAGCATCCTTCAAAGGCATTGTGGCAAATACTCACAACGCTTTTGGGAATGACCACCGAGGTTAAGGAGGAGCAGTCCTTGAAAAGATATTCGTTGATGTAGCGTATGCCCTCGGGGATCACAACGGATACAAGAGAGCAGCAATTCTCAAACACGCACATGCCGATGCTGCTCACGCTTTCGGGGATGGCGATGGATATAAGAGAAGTGCATCCGTCAAAGGCGTGCGCGTAAAGCGTTTCGAGTCCCTTGGGAAGCGTTACAAGAACAAGAGAGGAGCAATTTTTAAAGGCGCATCCGCCGATGGCTATAATACCCTCGGGAACGATAACCGAGGTGAGCGTTTTGCAGTTGTAGAAGGCGTCCCTTCCGATGCGTGTTACGGGGATGCCGTTGTGCTCGGTTGGAATGGAGAGAGTTTTCTCCTCGCCCCTATACTTGCCGAGCTCGTATGTGCCGTTTTCTAAGAGAGTGAATTCCATAGCGCTTGTAGCTTTTTGGGGCATTTTTTATCTCCTATGTAAAATAATTACTCTATTATTATACATATATCAAGTGGAATTGTCAAGAGAGGGCGAAAAAAGGGCAAAAAAGAGGCGCAAGCCTCTTTTTTATGCTGTGGCAAAAAAGAAAAACCGCGAAAGCGGTTTTTCTTTTTCCTTATGCGCCGAGAGATTTTTCAAGGCGCTCGCGGATGGCGCGGATGAACTCCTCGGAGTTGACGGCGGTGGCGGTGAAGCCCTCGCTGACAAGACCGACAAGGTCCTTGGTCATAATGCCGTCGTCAAGCGTTTTGATGCAAGCCGCTTCCAGCTTGTCGGCAAAATCGACGAGTGCGGGAAGGCTGTCAAGCTCGCCGCGCTTGCGCAGCGCGCCGCTCCAAGCATAGATGGTGGCGATGGGGTTGGTGGAGGTGCTTTCGCCCTTTAAGTAGCGGTAGTAGTGGCGGGTAACGGTGCCGTGTGCCGCCTCGTACTCGTATTTTCCGTCGGGAGAAACGAGAACGGAGGTCATCATAGCGAGCGAGCCGAAGGCGGTGGAGACCATATCGCTCATAACGTCGCCGTCGTAGTTCTTGCAAGCCCAGATGAAGCCGCCACGGCTGCGGATCACGCGAGCGACGGCGTCGTCGATGAGGGTGTAGAAGTACTCGATGCCTGCCTTTTCAAAGGCGTCCTTATAGTCGCTTTCGTAGATCTCTTGGAAGAGGAGCTTGAAGGTCTGGTCGTACTGCTTCGAGATGGTGTCCTTGGTGGAGAACCAAAGGTCCTGCTTGGTGTCCAGCGCGTACTTAAAGCAAGCGTGCGCAAAGGAGCGAATGGAGCTGTCCTTGTTGTAGGAGCCCTGAAGAACGCCGGGGCACTCAAAGTCGTAGATGGTTTCGCGGAAGGTCT
This sequence comes from Eubacteriales bacterium, assembly GCA_045656965.1. Lineage (GTDB taxonomy): Bacteria > Bacillota > Clostridia > Oscillospirales > CAG-272 > UBA1740. The sequence goes on along the minus strand of JAZOSE010000082.1, from coordinate 4,544 downwards.
CGTTTCCGTCCTTGTCGGTGAAAACCAGCTCCGCCTTGCCCTCGGTGGGAACGCGGTACTCGGTTGCCTTATAGATGTCGCCGTATGCGTGACGCGCGATGGTGATGGGCTTCTCCCACGAGCGCACGGAGGGACGAATGGAATCGATCAAAATGGGTGCGCGGAATACCGTACCGTCAAGAATGGCACGGATGGTGCCGTTGGGGCTCTTCCACATCTCGGAAAGATTGTATTCCTCAACGCGCTGGCGGTTGGGGGTGATGGTGGCGCACTTAACGGCAACGCCGTACTTCTGGGTGGCGTACGCCGAATCAAAGGTTACCTTGTCCTTGGTTTTTTCTCTTTCGGGAAGACCGAGGTCGTAGTATTCGGTTTTGAGGTCAACGAAGGGAAGGAGCAGCTCGTCCTTGATCATTTTCCAAAGAATTCTGGTCATCTCGTCGCCGTCCATCTCAACGAGGGGGGTAAGCATCTGGATCTTTTCCATTGTGTAGTCCTTTCTTGTTTGTATCACTGTATGCAATTATACTCTTGTGTGGAGAATTTGTCAATCTTTTTTGAGCAAAAAGAGGGAAAATCAAGGCTTTTTCGCCGCACCCTTGGGGGCTTTTTTCGTGCGCGACCGTTTCTCGCTCTTTTTTTCCTCGGAAAGAAGGCGCTCGACCGTGGCATCCTTATGCGGCGTGGGGTCGGCAAGGGAGGGGATAACGGTGTTGGGGATCGGCGCGCTTGCGTGTAAGGGGTCGTCTGCCTCGGAGGTGTCGACGGGTACGGAGAGCGATTTTAAGCGCAATACGGGAGAGAAAACGGTGCTTGCGCGAAGGAGCAGACCGTCAAAGCTGATTCTTTCGCGGATAAAGCTGATAACGCCTGTGCTTTGCCCCGTTGCTAAATGCGCCGAGGTGAGGAGCTTTTCCACCAGCGTAAAATCGGGCGTTTCAAAAAGAAGGAGCGTTAAGTGTCCGTCCAGCACCTTGATGATAAGGCGGCGAGTGACGGACAGCTCGGGAAAGGTGATCTGTGCCTTAAAGACGGGGGCTCTGCCCTCGTCGCGCGAGAACGCGTATCCGCAAAAAGCGCGGTAGGGCTCGCCGTGGACGGTAACGGTGCTTTCCTTAAAGGCTCTGTGAGAGAGGCAAAGGGTATAGCTTTCGTCGCGCTCGCGGAAGGATAAAAGCACGTCGCCACCCTCGCATTTTTTGAGCGAAAGGTCGCAAAGGCCGCCCGTGTGATTGTTTTGCACCAGCCGCCAAAGCATCGGCAGAAGCCCTGCGTTGTTGGCGGAAACGCTGTGCTCGGAGAAGAGCTTATAGTCCGCGAAGTGTTTTTCAAGCATTCCTTCGTCACGCTCGCGGCAAAGGGGAAGCCAAGATTCGCGCTTGCCGAAGCTCTTTTCGGCGCGGCGGAGCCTTCGGAGGGTGAGGGGCGAGGGAAGGCGGGGCTTTTCCTTTGCCATACCGTGGGTCGCCCATTCGTAAGAAAGGAGCGAGTGTGCCGTTTGGAAAAGGCAGGTGTCGCCTGCTGTGACGGCGAAAACGGTGCGCGTGCGCGGATCTACAAGCACGTTTTGCCCAAGCATTCCGTTAAAAAGGAAGCTTTCGTTTTCCTTGCTTACCCAAAGGTGATAGCCGTAGTCGTATTTGCCGACCTCGTCGGAGACGGACGCGTGCCTTTTGGTCGCTTCGCGTATCCAGCTCTCGCTGATGAGGCGCTTGCCCTCGTACACGCCGCCGTCGAGAAATAGCTGACCGAGCTTTGCCATCGACGCGACGGAGAGGTAAAGACCCCAGCCGCCCTTTTCAATGCCCTCGGGGCTTTTTTCCCAAAACGCGTTTTTAATGCCTAAGGGGTAAAAGAGCCGCTCGTTTAAAAAGTCGGTGAGAGAGCGCCCCGTCACGCGTGTGACGATGGCGGCAAGCATATAGCTGTTCATGCTGTTGTAGGCGAATTTTTTGCCCGGGGTGAAGCGCACGGCGGAGGAAAGGTAGGACTTGATCCATTCGGTATCCACCACCGCGCCCGCCTCGTTGAAGGAAACGCCGCTTTGCATCGTTAAAAGATGCTCCACGGTAAGAGCACGGGTGCGCGCCGAAAGGAGCAGAGGCTTTTCCTCGGGGAAAAAGGTATGGACCTTGTCGGAAAGCGAGAGAAGCCCGTCGTCGATCAGCATGCCGATCGCCAAGCCCGTCACCGTTTTGCACATAGAAAAGGTGGAGTGTGGGCTATGAATGTCGTAGCCGGGGGCGGCAAAGGCAAGAACGCATTTGCCCTCAGAGAGCATATAGGCGCTATGGACTGCCGCGTCGTGCGAGGCGGAGAGCTTTTCCACGAGCGAAAGAAGGCGGCGCGAGGAAATGCCCGTCCTTTCGGGGGAAACGCGCTTTATTTTTTTGTCGGTGTCCTTTTCCGTGAGCGCGGTTTTTTGTACGTAAAAGGGTATCTTTGAAAAATTCGTTTTGCCCTGTATAAGCCCCTCGTAAACGAGAAGGGCGGCGTTTAGGTTGTTTTTCAGATCCATAGCATTCCTTTCCTTCGGCAAGGGGAAATGTGTGTCTTAGCCTGCCGAAAATACTTAAAAAGTAAATGTATATTTACATAGAGAAGGTTTTTTCTAAAATTTTTTGGTATTCTTCCTCGGTGTAAAGGAGGTTGATGGCACAAAGAAGGGCGTTTGCCGAAAGGTCCGGCGGAAGTGAGAGGGCGCGCGCGAGCGCGGCTCTTTTTTCGCTTGCGTTTTCCGTGCCCGCGAGCCCGTCAAGGTAAAGGCGGCGCTTGTCTATTCCGCCGCGGCGCTGAAAATCGCCGTCCGTGGCGAAGGGAGAAAGGAGCTTATAAAGAAGCTCTCCTTCCATTCCCTCTACGCCAAGCGTGCCTGCGCGAGAGGGCTTGTCCTTCCTTTTTTCCTTGCCCTCGATGCGAGGGATATAAAGGTGGTGGGTCTTTTCCTTCGGAAGAATGCCCGAAAGGAAAGAGCGTATTTGCGTGCCGCCGCCATCGGAATCGGTTAAAACGATCACGCCGTGCTCGCTCGCCAAGCGGCGAAGGAGTGCCGCCTTTTCCGCTTTTTTAAACAGGGCGAAGCCGTCCGTGGTGAAAACGGTGGCATCGACGAGGGAGTCAAGCTTGATCTTGTCATATTTGCCCTCTACGATAATGGGCATAGAAATTTTAAGCTTATCCACGGAGGGCTCCTTTTTTATTTATTGCGGTCGCAAAGAGAGAAAAGAGGGCAATCGTTACATCTCGGTGCGCGCGCCGAGCAGACCTCGCGCCCGAAATTGACGATGCGGTGGCAAAAGTCGGCGCTTTCCTCGGGGGGAAGAAGCTGGGAGAGGATCTTCTCGATCTTTGCGGGATTTTTCTCGCTTTCGCTGTACGCGCCGAGTCTTCCGCAGATGCGGATGCAGTGCGTGTCGGTGACGATGGCGGGCTTGCCGAAAACGTCGCCTAAAAGAAGGTTGGCGATCTTGCGCCCAACGCCGGGGAAGAGAAGAAGCTCGTCCATAGTGTCGGGGAGCTTGCCGCCGAAGCGGTCAAGGAGCATTTTTGAGGCATCGCGCAGGTTTTCGCCCTTGGTCTTATGCAGTCCGCAGGGGCGCACCGCCTCGCATAGCTCGTCAAGGCTCGCGTTTGCCATCGCCTCGGGGGTGGGGTAGGTGAGGAAAAGGCTTTCGCATACCTCGTTGACGCGCTTGTCGGTGCATTGCGCGGAAAGTCTGCCCATCACGAGCAGTCGCCAGGGGTCGCCTCCGTACGCAAGGGCGCAGGAGGCATCGGGATAAAAGTCCTTTAAAACCGCCACGACCTTTTCCATTTTGTAACGTTTTCTTTGCTTTTCGAGAAGCTCGCCAAGGAGAGAAACGGGAAGCCCGACAATGTTGTCAAGCGCGCCCGTATAGGAGGCAACGAGCCGTCCGCCCTTGCCTTGAATGCCGTACGAGCCTGCCTTGTCGAACGGCTCGCCCGTTTTGACGTAGCGGAGAATTTCCTTTTTGTCTAACACGCGGAAGGTGACGAGGCTTTCTTCGACAGCGGAAAGGATTTTTTCGCCGTGCCAAACGGCAACGCCGGTTAAAACGCTGTGCGTTGTGCCCGAAAGGCGAGAGAGCATATCTATCGCGTCGGCGGCGTCCTTCGGCTTGCCGAGGGGCTCGTTACCCAAAAACACGAGGGTGTCCGCACCCACGACAAAATCGTCGGGCGAGGCGTTTTTTGCACCCGCCTCCGCTTTTTTGCGCGAAAGAAGCTCCACCGCGTCGCGTGGCAGAATGCCCTCGGGAAGCGTTTCGTCGGCATCGGCTGAGATGACCTCAAAGGGCATATTTAATTTTTGGATCAGCTCGCGTCGGCGAGGCGATTTGGAAGCTAAATAAAGCACAAGACTACTCCTAAAAAATCACTATTCACTAATCACTGAGGAAAGCGCCGCTTTCCTCTCGCCACTAAAACGCCTTGGCGTTTTTCGTCACTATTTATAGGCGCGGCGGACGTTGCCGAGGGAGCTTCCGCTTTGGAAGGCGCGAAGGACGTTTTTGATCTCCTTT
>JAZOSE010000081.1:0-3002 GCA_045656965.1 Eubacteriales bacterium | reverse complement strand
ATGCCGATCTGGTTGACGAAGAGGCGCATGATCAGATGGGAATTTTGGCGAAAAAACTTCATAGGTCGTGCCCTTCCGTGTTTGATAGCCTTATTTTACCTTAAACTATCAACAAAAGAAGTACTAATATATGAACAAATTATTTTCTTTGCAATGTTTACACAATGTACATTATTTTTCGCTATAATTTTGTATAATGGAAGTGATAAAAAGGAAAGGAGGAAAATCTTTGGCTGTATTAACGTTAAAAAGTCAGGAAATGAAGATGTTTCCCCCTGTCGTGCGCAAGTTTGCCGCCTATAAATCGGCGGTGGAGGGCTGCTCTGAAAAGACCGTTTGCGAATATCTTTTGGATCTTCGCACCTTTTTCCGCTTTTTAGAGGCAGGAAGGCTCGGCATCGACTATGAGAGCGAGGATTTTGAAAAGATCGATATTTCCGCCCTTGATTTAAGCTATTTTACCGCGCTTGGCAGCAGTGACGTGCTTTCCTTCTTTCTTTACACCTCGCAAAACCGACAAAATAAGTGGTCGGCAAGGTCACGCAAGCTCTCCGCCCTTCGCGCCTTCTTCAAGTATTTGCGTGTGACGGAGCACGCGATGACGACCGACCCGACTGCCGATATCACCACGCCGAAGAAGCACGCTTCCCTGCCGAAGCATTTAACGCTTGACGAGAGCGTGATGCTCCTTGAAGCCATTAAAAATGACACCGAGTCGAAAACGACGGTGCGCGACTATGCCATCGTCACGCTTTTTTTGAACTGCGGCATGCGTCTTTCGGAGCTGGTCGGCATCAACCTGACCGATCTTGACCGCGAGCTCAAATCTCTGCGCGTGATGGGTAAAGGAAGCAAGGAGCGCATCGTTTACTTAAACAATGCCTGCCGCGCCGCGCTGATGGACTACATATACGAAAGACAAAAGGACGAGACCTCCTCTATCAAGACGATGGCACTCTTTTTAAGCTCGCGAAAAACGCGCATCAGCAACAAAACGGTGCAGTGGATGGTCTATAAGTACCTCGACGCCGTCGGGCTTTCGGGACGCGGTCTTTCGGTGCATAAGCTGCGCCACACCGCCGCGACCTTAATGTACCAGTCGGGCGAGGTCGACGTGCGCGTTTTAAAGGATATTCTCGGTCACGCACAGCTCAACACCACCCAGATATACACCCACGTATCCGACGAGAATATGGAAAACGCCATCGCCGCAAACCCGCTTGCCAACGTAAAGATCAAAAAAACGAGAAGGCATACGGAAGAGGACGAAGGCTAACCCTTTTCCCTCTCGGCGCATAACCTGTAAATAGCTTTTAGGGACTGTCAAAACGGGCAGTCCCTTTTTTGGAGGGGTTATGGGAAATGCGTATTATATTGGCAATATGCGCCATTCAAGGCGCAAGAGCTGCTCGCTCGGGCGGCGTATCCTTTTTCTTATCCTTCTTGCTTTGTTAATGCTGTTGCTCGTTTGCCGTTTTTCCGTTTATCCTTATATAGAGGGCGCAATCGAAAGCGAGAGCAAGCGGCGGCTGACGGCGCTGTGCGCCGAAAAGACCACGGAGGTGCTTTCCGAGGGCGGATACGGATATAGCGATCTTATCAGCCTTGCCTACACGGCGGACGGGCGCGTGGCATCCGCTACCGTGAACACCGTAACCTTGAACCTTTTGCGCTATAAAATCGCCATGGCGATCTTAAAGGAGCTAAAAGACGAGACGCTTTCGGTGCGCGTGCCTTATTCCAACCTTTTCGGCGCGATTTTTCTCCCGTCAAGCACGGGCGGTATGCGCTTTGACGTGCAAGCCGCCGAGAGCCTTCTTGCCTCCTTCTCCTCGCATTTTGAGGAGCGCGGCATTAACCAGACGAGGCACCTGATCACCTTTGACCTTTCCCTTGAAATTTATTTTCTTTTGCCGCTTCGCTACCGCACGATGACGCTGCATATTTCCACCGCGGCGGCGGAAACGCTCATTATCGGCGAGGTGCCCGACAGCTTTACAGATATAGACAGACTAACCGACGGAGAAGACGAGCTTTACGTTGACGACGCGGTAGACTTCGGCGACGTGGTTGCCTAAACGTAAATTTTATTTACCTTTTTCGTTGACAAGAAGGAAAAAGCGTGCTATAATGTGAGGGCACACAGCTTTTTGAAAGGACAAAATCATGTCTGTTGGAACAAGAATAAAGGAGCTTCGGCGCGCGAAGGGGCTTACGCAAAGCGACCTTGTGGGCGGCGAGATCACGAGAAATATGCTCAGCCGTATTGAAAGCGACAAGGCGCTTCCGTCTCTTTCAACGCTTTTATTTCTCTCGGAGCGCCTCGGCGTTTCTGCGGGATATATTTTAGATGAGGAAAGAACGCTTTTCGAGGACAAAAAGTCGCTTGTTCTCCCGAAGCTGAAGGCGGCGTATACACGCGGTAACTACCGAGAGGTGCTTCGCCTTTACGAGCGTGACCTCGGTGAATGCGACGATGAGGTGGCTTATCTTATGGCAGACACCTCGGCAAAGCACGCCGAGGAGCTTTTGCACAAGGGTAAAATGTCATCGGGAGAGAAGGTGGCAAAAGACGGTCTTGCTTTTTTGGAGAGGACCGTTTACTCCTCGGTGCATTTAAAGGCGGCGCTTTCGCTGCTCTTAGCCATTTTTTCAAACGTGCAATCGCCACGCTACGAGGTGGCTCGCCTTCCCTATGCGACATTCAGCGACGGAGCGCTATTGACCGATCTTTACCGCTACACCTTAGAGGGCACAGCGCCCCACACCTACCAAAGCGCGATTTACGAGGCACACGCAAATGCGAAAAAAATGATGTCTGAGGGTAGATATATCGACGCGCTTTACGCTCTTGAGGCTCTTGAAAACAGACGCGCAGAGAGAGATTTCAGCGTTTTCGTGCTTTTCCGCATTTACGGCGACCTTGAGACCTGCCACAAGGAGCTTCGCAATTACGAGGCGGCGTACAGATACAGCTCAAAACGACTGTCGCTTCTTTCGGC
>JAZOSE010000080.1:0-4106 GCA_045656965.1 Eubacteriales bacterium | reverse complement strand
ACCGATGACCTGTTGATTACGAATCAACTGCTCTACCAACTGAGCCATACCAGCGTGCTTTTCACAAGCCCTATTATTCTATCATAAGTTTTTGCGTTTGTCAAGAGAAAAAGGAAAGGTTTTTTGTTTTTTATGGAGCTGTGTAACCCTTCTGTTATCCGTGCTCTTTTGGGAGAGGAGGCAACCTCGCTCAAAAAGGCGTACGGGCAGAATTTTCTTATCCGCCCCGAAATCCCCGCGCGCATTGCCGAGGAATGCTCGGACGATAAAAATCAAATGATTTTGGAGATCGGTCCCGGCATCGGGTGCTTGACCAAGGAATTAGCGCAGCGCTATGCCAAGGTCGCCGCAGTAGAGATCGACAAAACTCTCATTCCCATTTTAGCAAAAACCTTGGCAGAATTTGATAACGTCACCGTTAAGAATATCGACGTACTAAAGCTCGACCTTCCTGCCTTCATCGCCGAAGAAAGCGAAGGACGCGAGGTCAGCGTTTGCGCCAACCTTCCTTACTACATCACCACGCCCATTTTAATGGGGCTGCTCGAGTCGGGCGTGCCCTTTCGCTCTATCACCGTTATGGTGCAAGCGGAGGTCGCCACCCGCCTTTGCGCTAAGGCGGGCGAGAGTGAGTACGGCGCGATCACCGCGGTGCTTGGGTATTACGGCGAGACCCGCCGCCTCTTCACCGTCGGCGCTTCGAGCTTTCTTCCTCCCCCCAAGGTCAATTCGGCTGTGGTAAGGATCGATCTTTACCGCGAGCCGAAATATACGCCGAAGGATAAAAAGCTCTTCTTCGGTCTTATTCGCGCCGCCTTTGAGATGAGAAGAAAAACACTCACGAATGCGATCTCGGCAAAATACCCGATCGACAAGGCAACGCTTTCAAACGTGCTTACCTCCCTTGGCTTTTCTCCCTCCGTGCGCGGAGAAAGACTTTCCACCGCCGATTTCGCCGCACTTGCCGATGCTCTTTATCCGCTTTTAACCTCTCAAATGTAAACAGAAAATAGAAAAAAGCCGCTTTTGCGGCTTTTTTCTTTATAAAATGAAATGCTCTAAAATGTATTTTGCGCTATGCTCGCTTTGCGGGCAGATGACCTCTTTTGCTATCTTCTTCAAGGCGGGCAAGGCGTTTTCTACGGCAAGAGGCAATCCTGCCGCAGAGAGAAGCGTCGTATCGTTCGGGCTGTCGCCAACGGCGATGGTCTGCTCCTTTTTAATAGACAGATGCTCTAAAAGACGGGAAAGCGCGTTTCCCTTGGTCGCCTTGTTCGATATGATCTCCACGTTGTAGGGAATCGAGCCCGTAACGGTGATGCCCTCGACCTTCTTTAAGCGCTCAAGGCATTCGCGGCGCTCTTCCATATCGTGAAAGAAGGCAACGAACATCTCGGTTTTGTCATCCTTCGTAAAATCGCGAATGTCCTCAAGGTGCTTCATTTGGGTCATAAACACGTCGCGATATGCCTTTTCGATGGAGAAATATATCATCTCCTGCTCTGACATGCGCTGGTCAAAATATGCCCACTTTTCTCTGTGTGCAGAGTAGCAAACGTCGTAGTCCCCGATGATGGAAAGAAGCTCCTTGACCTTTTCTCCCGAAAGAGAAAAGAGCATCTCTTTTCCCGTTTCCTTGTCGTAGGTGCAGGCACCGTTTGAGGTGATATAGTAGCGAATATCCTCGCACGAGGTGATCGCCTCAGGCATTTCAAAGAAGCTTCTGCCCGAGGTGGGAACGAAATAAACGCCGCTTTCCTTGATCCTTTTTATCGCGTCAAGGTTTTCCTTCGACAGGACGGAGTCCTCGCCCACGAGGGTGCCGTCTATATCACTTGCGATCAGCTTAAAAGACATTATACCGCGCCTCCCGCAGTCTTCTTGGGGAAAAGAAGGTTGTCGCTTGCCGTTACGTTGTGCAGCTCCAGTGTGCAGCGCTCACCGTTACAATGAATAACGGAATAAGCGCAGTTGCGGTAAAGAGAGAGAGAGGAATAGGGAATCCCCGTGAACGCCTCCGTCAGAAAGCGAATGAAGGCACCGTGCGAAACCACGCATACACATTCGCCGCCACAGGCGAGAATATCCTTTGCCACGCGTGCGGCTCTCGCCTGCACATCGGCAGAGGATTCTCCGCCGAACTCGGCGTAGTCCTCGTTGGATTTGATATTGCCCATCCTTTCGCCATAGGCGAGAGCGCAATCGGCAAGGAGCTGATTCGTCAGCTCACCCGTATGGATTTCGCGAAGGTCGTCGCGGTAGATAAATTCTTCCGTGCGCGTAGGAAAAGCGTAGCTCGCCGTTTGCGCGGCACGCATAGCGCCGCTCACGTAGAAGCGGTCAAAGGGGACGGGCGAAAGATGCTCGCCCACCTCCTTTGCCTGAGCGATGCCAAGCTCGGTCAGCTCGCTTTCGCCCCACATGCCTTGGTAGCGTTTTTCTACGTTATAGTTGGTAAGCCCGTGTCTTAACAAATAAATCAGCATTACTTCTTTCTCGTTTCAACTTCACTTACGAAGCGGGCGATCATATCGTCCACCTTCATCGTGCCGCCCTCGCCTTCCTTGCGTGCGCGGATGGAAACGGTGCCCTCAGCCTGCTCGTTAGCACCCACGACGATCATATAAGGCACCTTCGAAAGCTGTGCCTCGCGCACACGGTAGCCGATCTTTTCGTTGCGGCAGTCGAGCTCAACACGCAGATCAGCGGCTTCCATTTTCGCCTTGATCTCTTTGGCGTAGTCGTCAAACTCGGGGGTGATAGGCATAATGACTGCTTGCGTGGGCGCCAGCCACATGGGAAGCGCGCCGGCATACTTTTCAAGGATCAGCGCCAACGTTCTTTCGTAGCAGCCAAGCGAGGTGCGGTGAATAATATAAGGCGTTTTTGCTTGGTTGTCGGAGCCGGTGTATTCCATACCGAACTTCTTAGCCAGAAGCATATCGACTTGGATGGTGATAAGCGTGTCTTCCTTGCCGAAAACGTTCTTGATCTGAATATCCAGCTTCGGTCCGTAGAATGCCGCCTCGTCGATACCGATGGAATAGTTGCCCTTTCCAAGGTTCTCGTCAAGAAGCTCGCCCATAATGCGCTGCGCCTCGTCCCATTGCTCGGGCGTGCCCTCGTATTTTGCGGTGTTCGAGGGATCCCACTGCGAGAAGCGGAAGGAGCAGTCCTCACGAAGTCCTACGGCATCAAGCATAAACATAGCAAGGTCAAGGCAGCCCTTGAATTCCTCTGCAAGCTGGTCGGGACGAAGAACGAGGTGACCCTCGGAAATGGTGAACTGGCGCACGCGGATCAGACCGTGCATCTCGCCCGAGTCCTCGTTACGGAAGAGGGTCGAGGTCTCGCCCAGACGCATAGGAAGCTCGCGGTAGGAGCGCTTCTTGTTAAGATATACCTGATACTGGAAGGGGCAGGTCATAGGACGAAGTGCAAAGCATTCCTTGCTTTCGTCGTGCGGGTCGCCAAGCACGAACATTCCGTCAAGGTAGTGATCCCAGTGACCCGAGATCTTATAAAGCTCGCGCTTTGCCATAAGAGGCGTTTTGGTGAGAAGGTAACCGCGGCGGCGCTCCTCGTCCTCAACGAAGCGCTGAAGGATCTGAATAACGCGCGCGCCCTTGGGCATCAAAATAGGAAGACCCTGACCGATAACGTCAACGGTGGTGAAGTATTCAAGCTCGCGGCCGATCTTGTTGTGGTCGCGCTTCTTTGCCTCCTCTTGCGCGGTGATGTAAGCATTTAACTCGTCCTTCGAGGGAAATGCCGTACCGTATACACGCTGGAGCATCTTCTTCGAGGAGTCTCCGTGCCAGTACGCACCCGTGCAGGAGAGAAGCTTAACTGCCTTCACAGCGGCGGTTGAGAAAAGGTGAGGACCTGCGCAAAGGTCGGTAAACTCGCCCTGCGTGTAGAAGGAGATCTCCGCGTCCTCGGGAAGTGCTTCGATAAGCTCTACCTTGTAGGGCTCATCCTTCATTCTCTCAAGCGCCTCGGCACGGGGAAGGGTAAAGCGCTCAAGGCGAAGGTTCTCGCGAACGATCTTCTTCATCTCGTCCTCGATCTTCTTGAGGATCTCAGGGGTGATGGAGAAGGGAGAG
>JAZOSE010000079.1:0-3830 GCA_045656965.1 Eubacteriales bacterium | reverse complement strand
ATGCTATCGGGCAAGTTCGTGGGTGTCTCCACGATCGAGGGGATGAAGGAAATCTACGGTGCTATGGTCGGCAACCCCTGGCTGATGATCGGCTTCGTTGCCCTTGTGGTCGTTGTCGGCTTCCTCGTTTGCTCCTTTGATTTACAAAAGGGTCTTGAGCGCGTGACCAAATGGATGATGCTCGCCCTTCTCGGTCTTATGGTCGTTCTCGTTATCAACTCCTTGACCCTTGACGGTGCCAAGGAGGGTCTATCCTTCTATCTCGTGCCGAATCTTGACAACTTCCTTGACCCCTCGCACAACGGCGTTTGGGGCGTGATCGTGGCGGCGATGAACCAGGCGTTCTTCACCCTCTCGCTCGGTATCGGCTCAATGGCGATCTTCGGAAGCTTTCTTTCCAAGGATAGAGCGCTTCTCGGCGAGAGCGTCAACATCGCGCTTCTTGACACCGCGGTGGCGGTAATGTCGGGTCTGATCATCTTCCCCGCCTGCTTCACCTTCGGCGTGGACGTTGGCGGTGGCCCTCCGCTTATCTTTGAAACGCTCCCTCTCGTTTTCGCCAATATGGCGGGCGGCAGATTTTTCGGCTCGCTCTTCTTCCTCTTCCTCTCCTTCGCGGCAATGTCCACCGTCTTTGCGGTGTTCCAGAATATCCTTTCCTGCTCCGAGGAGCTTTTCGGCTGGGAAAAGAAAAAGGCTTGCCTCTTCGACGGCATCGGTATGCTTCTTCTCTCCATTCCCTGCATCCTCGGCTTCAATCTTTGGAAAAGCATTTCGCTCGGCGGCCTTTCGGACATTCTCAGCATTGAGGACTACGTCGTTTCGAACATCCTTCTTCCTGCGGGCGCGCTGACCTTCGTGCTTTACTGCACCTCTCGCCTTGGCTGGGGCTGGGATAACTTTATGAAAGAGGCGAACACGGGCAAGGGCTTAAAGGTCAAAAAATGGATGTACTACTATATGAAGTTCGCCCTCCCCGTCATTATCGGCGTCATTCTTGTGATCGGCGTCGTCACCCCGTTTATTTAAAGTGAGGCTTTTATGAGAAAATGGCTGATCGCGTCGGACCTGCACGGCTCGGCGTACTACTGTAACGCACTGCTCGATGCCTACGCCCGCGAGGGCGCACAGCGCCTGATCCTTCTTGGCGATATTCTTTACCACGGCCCGCGCAACGATCTTCCGAGGGACTATGCGCCCAAGGAGGTCATCGCCCTTCTTTCCGCCTATAAGGATGAGATCTTCGCCGTTCGCGGCAACTGTGACACCGAGGTAGACCAGATGGTCCTGCCCTTCCCCATTCTCGCGGACTACGCCGTTTTAACGGCGGGCGAGCGCGCGGTGTACTTAACGCACGGGCATAAATACGGCAAGGACAATCCGCCCCCCTTAAAGCGCGGCGACGTCCTTCTTTGCGGACACACCCACGTAGTCGCCAACGAGGAATGCGGCGATTTTGTTTACCTTAACCCCGGCTCGCTCTCGATCCCGAAGGAAAATACCGCGCGCGGCTATATCCTTCTTGACGGCGACACCTTCCGCTTCAAGACCCTTGACGGCGAGGAATACGACGTTTTCGAAGCGTGAGCCTCGCACCGAAAAGAAAAACAAGCTAAAAAAGAGGACAGAGAACGCAAAAAATTCTCTGTCCTTTTTCATGAAGCCGCAATCACGGAAACGAGCCTTGCCGTTTCTTATATTTTCACTTCCGTGATCGGCTTATTTTTCTTTTTCGCATACTCGGCGGTATAGCGCGCACCGCGCGATTTTCCGTCCCACACCACCAAAACGGCATCGGCGATCTCAATCATTTTCTCATTTCGCTTTAAGGGCGCCGCGCGTCCGTAAAGCTCGTAGTGCGGGCGCAAAACCAACTTTGACATTCTGTGCGTGTCAGCATATTCCTCGGCAATGCTGTCCACCCCTTCCGCGCCGCCACAGATGATCAAATCTACCTCTTCGGGAACGTAAGGCGTTAGGTCAAACTCCTTTATACTGCGCGACCCTGCAATCAAAAGCTTCATCTTTTTCTCCTTTTTCTCCTTTCCGATATATACCTATATAAGTATACACTCAATCAGAGGAATTGTCAAGGTGGTATATCTCTATTAAAATATATACATAATAAAGATTACCAACCCGTCGGAGAGAAATATGATCAAGCTGACACTAAACAAGTATCTTGATAGCCACGGCATAACGAGATACGAGCTGGCACAGAAAACCAAAACGCGCTTTGCTATTATCGACAGCTATTATAAAAACAAGGTCGTTCGCTATGACAGCGACATATTAAACCGCATTTGCGCGGCGCTCGGCTGTGATATCACCGACCTGATTTCTTACACCGAGGACGAAAAACCGTTTTAAAAAGAGGCGTGTGCCTCTTTTTTATTTAAACAATTTTTTGCTATTCTTTTTTTGTTTTTTATGCTACAATGAAGGTGACAAACCTTAAAGGGAGAATCGCTATGTTTATCACCGACAAAAACGAACTAAAAAATATGCGCCCGAGGAAAGACTCTGGCAGGGCATTCCGTCGATAGAGGTCACGCCGTGCGCTGAGATTGACCGAGGCAAAGAAAATGCTGATCGAAACAAAGGCGCGCATCTCCGAGATCGCCGCCGCTTGCGGATACCCCGACGCCAACTACTTCGCCCGCGTCTTTACCGAGCTCGAGAGCATCTCCCTCTCCGAATACCGCGCGCTCCACAGCACCGCCAAGTAAAAGGAAGAAAAGCCAACTAAAAAAAGCAAAAGGGGAGCGCCGCTCCCGCGCTCTTCCACACCTGCCCGAATTTCCCTCTTGACAGAAATAGCCCGTTTTGCTAAAATAAAAGTAAAGTAAAACGTATAAGGGAGTGAAAAAATGAAAAAGATCATTTGTAAAAAGGAATACGACACCGCCGTAGCCACGACGGTGAAGAAGGTCACCTTCGGTGCCTTTGGCGACGCGGACGGATACGAGGAGTGCTTAATGCAAATGCCCGACGGCAGCTTTTTTGAGTACGTCAACGGTGGCAAGGATAGCAAGCACCCCGAGGAAAAGATCACGCGCCTTTCCAAGAAGGCGGCGGACGAGTGGCTCTTGGCACACTGAAAAACAAAATTTTCACCAAAAAAGAGCAACGCTTTGCGTTGCTCTTTTTCTTATTTTTGTTTGCATTTTTAAGCTTTTTGCAATCTTTTGTTTGTTTTAAAGCTGTCGGTTTCATCTTCAAAGGAAAGCTTCCCCGTCGGTGTGCATCTCCTCTCTGCCCCGATGCATATATTGCAGCTCGCAGGAGTAGTGATTGTGAAGCGGTCCGAGATACGGTATAAAGAAGCAGGATTTTCTGCCCGCGTCAAAGACGTAAAAGGCTACCCCGTCAAGAACGACGGAATATTCGCAGCGATGCTCTAAATTTTGAATATCCATAGGGGCGCTCCTCTCGCTTACTGCCTCTATGCTAACACAAAAATCAAGCCTTGTCAACAAACTCGCGCCCTTCAAATGCAAAAAAATTCAATTTTTTTGCAAATATATCTTTTTTTGTTATTTCCTCTACCTATTTCCCAAAGCCGCCCACCTCAAGCAGAAAGGACAAGGAGAACTCACAACCCGCGCAAAACGCCTTCTTCGTGTAGCTCTCCTGTACCTCGCACAGCGCGTCCACAAAGCTCTCCACCGCCGCCTTCTGCTCCTCGCTTAGCATCGCGTTTGCTCTTTCGTGCAGCTCCACCGTTCTTTTCGATAGCATCCGCTCCTCTTCTGTTTCGATCCAAGCACACTTTTCCGAAAAATAGTTCATCCATAAATCTTCCACGGTTTCTTTCATAATATACCTCC
>JAZOSE010000078.1:0-18449 GCA_045656965.1 Eubacteriales bacterium | reverse complement strand
GACCGCGTCACCCGCGCGAACGGGGATCTCCTTTAAGACGCTCTCGACCTCGCCTCTTTGTAATGCCTCGGCAAGCGTTTTCTTATCCGCGCCGTCCGAAAGCCCGTACACAAGGCGTGCGCCCTCCTTTGCCTCGGCGATGTACCAAAGCTCCGTTTTCCCAAGGTCGTTTTCGTTGGCTTTTGCATACGCGTCGGCAGGGTGGACCTGCACGGAAAGCTTATCGCGCGCATCGATCCATTTGATCAAAAGCGGAAAGCGATCGCCCGTGTGCTTTTTGCCGATGAGAACGCTTCCGTAGTCGGAAAAATAGTCGCAAAGAAGCACGCCCGCCTTCTCGCCGTTTTCAATCATAGAGCTGTCTTTTTCTCCCCTTGCCGAAAGCTCCCACGACTCCGCAAGGCGCTCGCCGCCAAAGCTTTTTCCGTACGCTTCTTTAAGTCGCGCACCGCCCCATATTGCCGTTTTTAAAACGGGGAGCGAGCTTTAGGGGGTATAGGTATCCTTTTTCTGCACTCACAGCCTTTTCTCCACCAAAAGAAAGGCGGGCATAGTGCCCGCCTTCGTTGTTTTTTACTTATTCCAAGCGGATTTCCCGAGGTACTTCTTATATTCCTCGTACGCCTTATCCCAAGCGGCAGCCTCGTCCGGCTCGTAGATCTTGAGGGGTGTGGAGGCGTCGACGATCTCGCGAGCCGCCTTCAGATCCTTGATCTCGCCAAGGGCAATGAGCTGAACGGCGATGTTACCGATAACGGTCGCCTCAACGGGGCCTGCAACCACGCGAACGCCCGTTGCGTTTGCGGTCAGTCGGCAAAGAAGAGTATCCTTGATACCGCCGCCGATCATATTGATCTGGCTGAAGCTGTGCTCGGAGACCTCGCGCAGCTTCTCAAAGTTGACCTTGTACTTCATCGCAAGGCTCTCGTAGATACAGCGCATGATCTCACCGCGCGTTTCGGGAACGCGCTGACCGGTGGCACGGCAGAACTCCTGCACGCGCTTCGGAAGGTTGCCTGCGGGCTCAAACTCGGGAGCGTCACAGTCGATAAAGCAGCGGAAGGGCTCAGCGGCAAGCGCTTCTCTTTCAAGGTCGGCATAGGAAACGTCGTTACCCTCGCGGATCCACTGACGGCGGGATTCCTGAATGAGCCAAAGACCCATAATGTTTTTGAGGAAGCGAATGGTGCCCTCGTAGCCACCCTCGTTGGTGTACTGGATCTCGAAGGACTTGTCGTTGATAACGGGAGCGGAAAGCTCGGTGCCAAAGAGCGACCAGGTGCCGCAGGAAATGTAAACAAAGCTGTCCTTTGCGGGTGCGGCGGCAACGGCAGAGGCCGTGTCGTGCGTGCAGACGGCAATAACGGGAATGGGGTCACAGCCGAACTCCTCGCAAAGATCCTTGGAAAGCATACCGTAGCTTTCTCCGGGCTGGATCAGCTCGGGAAGAACGCTCGTGGGAATATCGAGCTTCTCAAGAAGGTCATAGCTCCATTCCTTCGTATAAGGATCAAGGAAGTTAGAGGTGGAGGCGATGGTCGCCTCAGCGCGCATAACGCCCGTAAGGAAGTAAGCGAAAAGGTCGGGCATAAAGAGGATCTTGTCCGTCATCGCCATGATCTCGGGACGGTATTTCGCCACGTAGTAAAGCTGATAGAGCGAGTTAAAGCGCATCAGCTGCGTACCCGTCATTTTATAAAGCTCGTCGAGAGGCACGGTCTTAAAGACCTCCTCGGGAATGCCGACGGTGCGCTCGTCACGGTAGTGGTTGGGGTTAGAGATCAGCTCGCCGTGCTTGTTGATAAGCGCGAAGTCAACGCCCCAGGTGTCGATACCGATCGCGTCGATCTTGTGGTTTTTAACTGCTTTGTTGATCGCGGTCTTTACCTCAAAAAGAAGTCGGAGAACGTCCCAATACATTCTGCCGCCCGTAACCACGGTGTCGTTGGAGAAGCGGTGGATCTCCTCTGCGTGGATCAGCTTACCGTCGTATTCGCCGATCATCGCTCTTCCGCTGGAAGCGCCAAAGTCAAACGCAAGTACCTTTTTTGCCATAATATCCTCCTTGCCGCGCATTTCGCCGCATTTTATTTTTCTAATGCCACTATATCATATTTTTTCCTTTTTGTCTACCTTTTTGGAAAAAAGTCCGTGTCTTTGTCAGTTTTGCACATTTTCACGCGTTTCGGGTGGGCAAAGTGCACAAGGGACAAAGGCAAGGTAAATAAAAGGAAAGAAAAAAGCCGCTTTTTTCCATATTTTTATCACAAATACGTATTGCTTTTTTCATTTTTTTATGTTACATTGGAAGTGGTATTATAAAAAAATCAAAGAAAGGCAGAAACATAACTATGGCAGAAAACAGATACGTTGGCAGCTATCCCGTCATCGGCATCCGTCCTATCGTTGACGGTCGCCGCGGTCCTCAGATGATGCGCGAGGGTCTTGAGGTATTCGTTTGGGAAATGGCAAACGCCGCAAAAAAGCTTTTTGAAGAAAATCTTTACTACTCCAACGGTGAGCACGTGAAGGTCGTTATGGCAGACACCTGCATCGGCCGTGTTCCCGAGGCAGCCGCTTGCGCGGACAAATTCAGACGTGAGGGCGTTGACATCACCCTTTCCGTTACTCCCTGCTGGTGCTACGGCTCGGAAACGATGGATATGGATCCTATGACCATTAAGGGTGTTTGGGGCTTTAACGGCACCGAGCGTCCCGGCGCGGTCTACCTTGCCGCCGTTCTTGCGGGTCACGCGCAGAAGGGTCTTCCCGCCTTTGGCATTTACGGCCACGAGGTTCAGGACAGAGACCAGATCTCCGAGATTCCCGAGGACGTTAAGGAGAAGCTTCTCCAGTTCGGTCGCTCCGCTGTTGCCGTGGCTACGATGCGCGGCAAATCCTACTTACAGATCGGCTCGCAGTGCATGGGTATCGCGGGCTCTATCATCGATCAGGACTTTATGGAGTCCTACCTCGGCATGCGCGTTGAGTCGGTTGACGAGGTTGAGATCCTTCGCCGCATGGAAGAGGGCATCTACGACGAGGCTGAGTATGAGAAGGCTCTCGCTTGGGTGCTTGAGCACTGCAAGGAGGGTCGCGACGACAACGTTGAGTCCGTAGAATTTATGGGCAAAAACGTTCGCATCAAGTTCAACGAGGAAGAAAAGAAGAAGCAGTGGGAATTCACTGTTAAGATGTACTGCATTATCAAGGACCTTATGGCAGGCAACCCCAACCTCTCCGACGCGTTCAAGGAGGAGCAGGTAGGTCACAACGCCATCGCGGGCGGCTTCCAGGGTCAAAGACAGTGGACCGACCACTGGCCCAACTGCGACTTCCCCGAGGCTATCCTTTCCTCTACCTTTGACCACAACGGCGCACGCGAGCCCTACACGCTGGCTACTGAGAACGACGTTCTCAACGGTCTTGGTATGCTCTTTATGCGCCTGCTTACCCACCGCGCACAGATCTTTGCCGACGTTCGTACCTACTGGTCGGGCGAGGCTACCGAGCGCGTAACCGGCTACAAGCTTGAGGGTAAGGCTGCTGAGTCGAACGGTATTATCCACCTTCTTAACTCCGGTGCGGCTTGCCTTGACGCTTGCGGCGAATGCACCGACGAGGACGGAAACCCCACGATGAAGAAGTGGTGGGAGGTTACCGACGAGGATATCAAGAAGATGACCGACGCTACCGTTTGGTGCGAGGCAGGTCAGGACAACTTCCGCGGCGGCGGCTTCTCCAGCCATTACACCACCCGTGCGGAAATGCCTTGCACGATGATCCGTCTCAATCTCGTAAAGGGTCTTGGCCCCGTGCTTCAGATCGCAGAGGGCTGGACCGTGAAGCTTCCCGACGAGGTTTCCGACGCTCTTATGGAGCGCACCAACCCCACTTGGCCCTGCACTTGGTTCGCACCTCGCTGCGACGGCAAGGAGGGCTCGCCCTTTAAGACCGCATACGAGGTTATGCAGAACTGGGGCGCTAACCACGGCGCGATCTCTTACGGTCATATCGGTGCCGACCTTATCACGATGTGCTCGATGCTTCGCATTCCCGTTTGCATGCACAACGTACCCGAGGATAAGATCTTCCGTCCTGCTGCTTGGAACGCATTCGGCATGGACAAAGAGGGTCAGGACTACCGTGCTTGCGCGGCATACGGTCCTCTCTACAAGAAGGCTTAATTCCACGAATATGCGAAAAGCAGGACTTCGGTCCTGCTTTTCTTTTTGCAAATTTCAGTTTACATTCTTATCTTCTTTTGCAAATGATTCCGGGTATTTTTCACGCACGACGTCGTTTTTCTTCAAGCGGAAGAAAAGGCGCAAAAGGGCACGTCCGTTGAAGGGGATCAAGGGGTAAAGATAGCTTTTTCCACCGTTGACGGTGCGATTGGAAACAAGCAAAATCGGAACAACGGGTATAAAGGCAAGGTATCCCCAAACGCCGAAAAGGGCGGTGACGGCGAGCCAGATCATACGGAGAAATTTAAAGGCGTATCCTAACTCGTAATTCTGTTGAGAGAAGCCCGCGATCGCAACGAGCGCGATATAGAAGATCACGTCAGCGGAAAGCCAGCCGATGCCCACGGCGAACTCACCAAGAATAAGACCGCCTATAACGCTTAAAGAATTTGTCAGCACATTCGGCGTATTCATAGAGGCAAGCTTCAAGCCGTCCACCGCAAGCTCGGCAAGGTAAAGCTGTAAAAGAAGCGGAAGCGCCCCTGCTTCCTTGGGAATCAGCGGAGCTAAAACGGCGGGAAGAAGCTCGGGGTAGTCTTGAAGAAGATACCACGTAGGAATAAAAAAGAGCGCAAGGGCAAAGATCGCGTGGCGCAAAAGGCGCATATAAAAGCCTGTGGCGGGCGGGAGATAAAAATCATCGGTCTCCTGCATAAAATCAAAAAACGAGGTGGGAAGCACCATCACCTGTGGCGAGGTGTCGCATAAAATAAGCACCCGCCCCTCCATCAGCTCTGCCGCCGCGGCATCCGGTCGTGCCAAATAGCGTATTTTGGGGAAGGGGTTATACCATTTCCTCGGAATCAAGCTTTCCGCAAGGCTTTGCGCGCCCAGCGTTATGGAGGATGGATGGACGGACGCGAGCTTACCCTTGAGCCATTTCACGTACTTTTCGTCTGCCTTCCCTTCCATATAACAAACGACAACGTCGGTGCGGGAGGCACCCCCCATATTCATATAACACATTCGGAGCGCGGGGTCGCGCAAGCGTCGGCGAATAAGCGCGGTGTTAAAGATCAAGGTTTCAACGAAGCCGTCGTGCGCCCCCTGCATTACGCGGTCGTCGTCGGGCTCCTCGGTGTTTCGCGCCGGGTAGGTGCGCGTGTCAAGCACCACGGCTTTTTCGCCAAACGGCTCGGCAAGCATAAGGCACGCGCCCGAGAGCACCATCGTGGAGAGATGCTCGCGCTCGCCGCTGACCTCTACCTCAATATAGGGGATGTGTTTTCCCGCGAAATGCTCCGCGGCATTCTCTCCGCGCTCGATCTCCTTTAAGCCGATAAAATACTGAAACAGCTTTAAAAGAACGGTGTCCTTAGTGAAGCCGTCAACGTAAAAAAAGGCGACCTTATCCTTCCCTACACGCATCTCACGGCAAATAAGGTCGAAGTTCTCGCCCGGCCGCAAGAGCCTTTTAAAATAGGCGACGTTCTCGTCAAAGTCCTTTGAAAGAGCCCACATAAAATTCCTTTCCCGAAGAAAATCTCCGCGCGGCGAAAAGAGCGCCGCATACTTGTTTTTTAGTATGCGGCGCTTGACGATTATTATACGAAAAAAAGAATTTTACTGCTTTTTGTAAACCTTTATTTGCTTTTATTGACAAAATACTGGTAAAGATAGGCGGGGATCATACCGTTATAAAGCTTTCTGACGCGGTCGGCACGCTTGCCGTAAAACCGCTCGAATGCAGGGTCGGAGGTGATAATATAGACCTGCCAGGGAGAGAGCGAGCGGAAGTGCTCACCCAGCTCGCGGTAGAGCTTCTCCGCTTCGTCGCGCGTCATTAAGCGCTCTCCGTAGGGCGGATTGGTGACGATCGTGCCGCGCCTGCCCTCAGCGCGAATTTTTCTCGCGTCCGCCTCGAAAACGCGAATCGTTTCGGTCAGCCCCGCGCGGGCAACGTTGGCTTTGGCGATTTCCACGCACCGAGGGTCAATATCGCTGGCGTACGCCTCAAAGCCGAGGGGTCTTTCCCCTGCAAGTGCGTCCTCGCGGGCGATCTGCCAAAGGCTTTTCGGCACCGAGGGAAACGCCTCGGCGGCAAAGGTGCGGTTTTTGCCCGGCGCGATATTACGGGCAAGCATCGCGCCCTCAATGGCGATGGTACCCGAGCCGCAAAGCGGATCCCACAAAAGAACGTTCTCACGGGGACGGGAAATGGCGGCGATCGCCGCGGCAAGCGTTTCTCTGATGGGCGCGTCGTTGGCAACGGGGCGGTAGCCGCGCTTATGAAGCGGCACGCCCGAGGTGTCGATCATCAACGTCGCCTCGTCCTTCAAAATGAAAAACTCGATCTGATATTTGACGCCCGTTTCCTCAAACCACGAGATCCCGTATTTCTCTCCCAAACGGTTGACGACCGCCTTTTTCACGATCTTCTGACAGTCGGGCACCGAAAAAAGGCGCGAGCGGATGGCGTGTCCCTTAACGGGAAAGGTGTCGCTCTTCCCTATCCATCTTTCCCAAGGAAGTGCGCGCGTGCCCTCAAAAAGCTCGTCGAAGGTCTCGGCATGGAAGGAGCCGAGCTTGACATACACTCTTTCGGCAAAACGTAAACAAACGTTTGCACGGGCGATGCCCTCCTCGTCGGAGAGAAAGGTGACCCTGCCGTCGATGGTGGAGAGGCGCTCAAACCCGAGCTTATCTAACTCCTCGCCTAAAAGATGCTCTAAACCGAAAAGGCAGGTGGCAACAAGCTCTATCATTGGTTTTCTTCTCCCTTTCCTACTGTGTCCTCGCCCTCAAAGATCAAGGCATCAAACGCGCGCGACGCGCGCGCTTCCTCGGCGCTTTTGACCGTCCACGCAAGCGTATAGGGCTTCCAAAGGCAAGCGAGGCGAAAGGCGAAATAGCCGCGATCGTGAAAATCGTACGCGATGAAATCGGGGCGGGCGTAAAAATTCAAAATAAGGTTTTGCACGAGAGCGTAGGAGAGCTTGCGGAATTTCTTTTCCTTCCACATTCTCGACGAAAGCTGACCGCGCACAACGCCCTCTCTGTGCTTGCGAAACCAAGCAACACAAAGGGGATGGAAGGATTCTATGCAGTATGCTCCCGTGTATCCGTCGAGAAGCGCGGCGGTCTTTTCGCAAACGGAGCGCCAAGCGTGGTCGGATTTGATCTCAACAAGAAGCGGCACTCTGCCGCCAACGAGCGCGAGCACCTCGCGAAGCGTGGGGATCGTGTCCTCGGTTCCCGAAAGACGGAGCGTTTTTAAAAAGGAAAGGTCCTTTTCATAAAGCGAGCCCTCACAGCCCGTTACGCGAAGGAGGCTTTCGTCGTGGAAAACGACGACCTCTCCGTCTGCCGAGAGCTGAACGTCAAGCTCAATGCCATAGCCCTCTTCCACGGCGTGCGCGAACGCCGAAAGTGAGTTTTCCGCGATTCCCTTTCCCCAAAGTCCTCTGTGCGCGTAGTGCGTGCGCACGAAGCGTTCAGCGGAAGCGCGACGGCGGCGGGGCATCAAAAGGAACATAAAGAGTGCGAAAAGCGCAAGGAGCGCGGCGAGTATCCAAAACAGTATTTTCATATGCATCTCCGCATCGTTATTTTTCATTTTTTACATTTTAGCACAGAAAAGAGGGCTTGTCAATCAAAACACGCCGAGTTTTCCCTCGAAAGCGATTGACAACGCCCCTTTTTTTCTGTATAATAAGGAAGATAAGCACTAAATATTTTGAAAGGAGCCGAGTATGCAGACCGTTTTTTTGCCCGCTGAGCCGTTCGCCGAAAAAACAGTAGTGGCAATCGGCTTTTTTGACGGCGTTCATTTGGCGCACCGCGCGCTTTTGTCCGAGACGGTACGTCTTGCGCGCGAGGTGGGTGCCAAGGCGGCGCTTTTCACCTTTGACACGCTCCCCGTAAAAGCGGGAGCGCCGCTTTCCACGCTGGAGGAGCGCCTCGCACTCTTTGAAAGCTTGGGCATCGAGGTGGCATTCGTCGCCCGTTTTTCTGACGTTTGCTCGCTGTCTCCAAAGGATTTTGTAAAGAACGTTCTTATGATCGCTTGCGGCGCGACGCGTGCCGTGTGCGGCTTTAATTTCCGCTTTGGAAAAGGCGCCTGCGGCTCGGCAAGCGACCTTTTGGACTTACTTCCCGAAAGCCGTGTTCTTTCCGAGGTAGAGCTTGGCGGTGTCACCGTGTCCTCCACGCGCGTTCGCGCGCTTCTTTCGGAGGGAAGGATCACGGAGGCAAACGCGCTTCTCGGCGCGCCCTACACCGTTTCCGCCGAGGTAGAGCACGGAAAGGCACTTGGTCGCACGCTCGGCTTCCCCACGCTCAATATGCGCCCTGCCTCCCTTCCTCTTGCCGACGGCGTTTACGAGACGCGCGTGTGTCTTGACGGCACGGTCTACGCGGGAGTGACGGACGTTGGATACCGTCCCACCGTGGAGGGCGAGGGCGAAAGAAGGATGGAGACCCACCTTATCGGCTTTGATGGCTGCCTTTACGGAAAAACGCTTGCCGTTTCCTTCGTCGGACGGCTTCGGGACGAGATCGCCTTTAAAAACGAAAGAGAGTTAGCGCATCAGCTTGCCAAGGATAAGGCGCTGGCGGAAAGGAATTTTAAAAATGAACGAGACGCAAAATGAGTGGATCAAGCTCTCACTCGTCGGTAAAAGCCGTGACACCGAGACGCTTGCCGCTGTGATGAGTATGATAGACGAGGGCATTATGATCGAGGATTACAGCGACGTCACGACCGACGGTATGTACGGTGCCCTCATCGATGAGGACATTTTAAATGCTGACAAGACCCGCGCCGTCGTTTCGGTCTTTGTCGATGCAAAAACCAACGTCGGTGAGCTTCGCTCTTACCTTTTCGAGCGCATTGGCGCTCTGTCGCTTGACGCTACCGTAGAGACTGAGGGCATGCGCGAGGAGGACTGGGCGGAGGTCTGGAAGAAATATTACCACCCGATCCCCCTCGGCCGTGTGACCGTCGTTCCCGCTTGGCAGGAATATACCGCCAAGGAGGGCGAGGTGATCATCCGCATGGATCCCGGCATGGCGTTCGGCACGGGAACGCACGAGACGACGCGCCTCGTTATGAAAATGATGCAAGAAGAGATGCTGGACGGCGCTCGCGTGCTTGACGTAGGAACGGGAAGCGGCATTTTGGCGCTTTGCGCCTCCAAGCTCGGCGCGCACGAGTGTTACGCGTACGATATTGACCCCATTGCCGTTCGCGTGGCGCAGGAAAACGTGGAAAAGGACGGCGCAAAAAACGTTTTTTGCGGCGTTTCCGACCTTCTTTCGGGGGTTGACCTTGAGGGCGGCAAGTACGACTTCGTGCTTGCTAACATCGTTTCGGACATTATTCTCCGTCTGCTCCCTGACCTTCCCGACTATATGAAGGACGGCGGGCGCGTGATCCTTTCGGGCATTATTGGCGACCGCGTGGACGAGATCCGCGCCGCCGTCTTGGCGCGTGGGCTTTCCATCGTGCGTGAGGAGTCCGAGCGCGACTGGTTCGCTATTTTGGCAGAAAAGGTGTAAGGAGAGAGCTATGCCGAGATTTTTCGTACCCACGGCGGGCTTTTCGGACGGCACCGTGACGATAACGGGCTCCGACGCCCATCATATTTCCTTTGCGCTTCGTATGGCGGCGGGAGAAACGATCACCGTTTGCGATATGAAGGGCGGTGTGCATACATGCACCCTTGTTTCTCTCGACGGTGAAACGGTGGTGGCAAGGATCGAAGAAAGCACCTCTTCAAAAACCGAATCTCCCGTGGAGATCCACCTTTTCCAAGCCTATCCGAAGGCGGACAAGCTGGAGACCATCATTCAGAAATCGGTGGAGCTTGGCGTTTACGAGATCACACCCTTTGAAAGCGAGCGCGTGATCAAGCGGCCGAAGGCGGAGAAGCTGGATCGCCTTCTTGAAAGACAGAACAAGATCGCGATTGAGGCAGCCAAGCAGTGCGGACGCGGCATCCTTCCGCGTGTCAACGCCCCCATCTCTTACAAAGAGATGCTTGGGGAAGCGGCAAAATATCCGCTTTGCCTTTTTTGCTACGAGGGCGACGGCACCGAGTCTATCAAGGAGATCTGCCTAAAAAATCCCGACGTGCGCCGCATTGCGCTCGTTGTGGGAAGCGAGGGCGGATTTTCGGCAAAGGAGGCAGAGGCGGCAAGGGAAAGCGGGCTTCTTTTAACGGGGCTCGGCAAGCGTATTTTGCGCTGTGAAACGGCGCCGCTGTACGCGCTATCCGCCATTTCCTGTCTTTACGAGCTTTAAGGCACTTTGTGCATTTTTCTCTGTTTTTTGCCTTTATGACAAAAAAATATTCGCTTTTTAGGCATTTTTAATAAACAATTTTCGTTTTCCTATTGAAAAGTGACAAATAATGTGTTAGAATATAGTGCAGTATGACAACACACAGTTTCTATAAAAGGAGTATCAACATATGGCAAACCGTTTGTTCCAAAGTGTGATCCATCAAATGAAGGATGCCGTTGGCCGCACCGTTGGCGTGATCGACGAAAGCGGAATGGTTATCGCGTGCAGCGACGTTAAGCGTATCGGCGAGATGATTCCCGGCATTCGTGATGAGCTGATCTTCACCTCAACTGCCCTTCAGCAAAACGGCTACACCTATCGTTTTCTCTCCGCCGCGGGCGGAAAATCCGATTGCTTTATCTTCGTTGAGGGGGAGGACAAAAAGGCAGAGGAGCTTGCCGCTATCCTCTCCATCTCACTTGGCAACATCAAGAGCTTGCACGACGAGAAGTACGACAAGGCTTCCTTCATCAAGAACGTAATGCTCGACAATATTTTGCAGGGCGATATTTACATCAAGAGCAAGGAGCTTCATTTTGATAATGAGGCGCACCGCGTTGTTTTCCTTATCAAGTTTTACAGCCACACCGATATGCTTCCCATTGAGATCGTGCAGGAGATGTTCCCCGACAAGAACACCGACTACGTGATCAACGTCGGCGAGCAGGATATCGTTCTCGTTAAGGAGATCGCGCCCACCGAGGAGCCCGAGGAGATCGAGGAGCTTGCCAAGTCCATCGCGCAGACCCTCTCGACCGAGTTCTATTCCAAGGTCGCGATCGGTATTTCCTCTACGGTAACGGGTCTTAAGGACCTTGCCCGCGCATACAAGGAAGCGCGCATCGCCCTTGAGGTCGGCAAGGTGTTCGACACCGAGAAGAACATCATCGGCTACGACAATCTCGGCATCGGCCGTCTTATTTACCAGCTTCCCACCACGCTTTGCGAGATCTTTCTCCAAGAGGTCTTCAAGAAGGGCTCGCTTGAGTCTCTCGACCGCGACACGCTCGACACCGTACAGCGCTTCTTTGAATACAACCTCAACGTTTCGGAGACCTCTCGCAACCTGTTCGTTCACAGAAACACGCTGGTCTACCGCTTGGAAAAGATCCGCAAGATCACGGGACTTGACCTTCGCAACTTCGACCAGGCTATCACCTTCAAGGTTGCCCTTATGGTTAAGAAGTACTTGACCAACAAGCCCACCAAGTTTTAAAGGAGCTTCCAACCGATATGAATAGAAAACACCGCTTATTTCGCACCGCGGTTTTTCTGCTTGCTTTAGTCTTAACTCTTTTATTCGTGCTTCCCGTCGGCGCGGCATCGCTCAACGCGGGACTGCTCGTTCGCGCAAGTGCCATTGAGTCGGCGCTGACGGTGGCGTTCGAAGAAAAGGCGGAGGAGCTTATCCTGCTTGCCGACGAATACCGCACGGGCGCGAAGACTCCGACGAATCAAAACGGTGATCCGCTTGACACGGAAGAGATCGTCCCCCTCTTGGAAAACGCGGCGGCGAAGCTGCCGACGCTTACGGCGGATTATTATGCTCTCGCTATCGTCGAAAGCACGTATGAGAGCGAATACGTCGGTGCTTTTAAAAGCTTTGCCACCCTATCGGGAGACATTGCGGACATCCTCGTTGCCTTCTTTGACCTTGACAAGCTGTCAACGGAGGACATCGTGCGCGATGCTCTCATTCGCGCCTATGCGTTTGCCATTGGCGATTTCTATGCCAATTACTTTAACGAAAGCGAATACGCCGAGCACGTGGCGGACTCCAATGCGGAGTACAGCGGCATCGGCGTGACGGTCACACAGCTTGAGGACGGATATTGCGAGGTCCTTTCCGTCTCCCCCGATTCTCCTGCCGAAAAGGCAGGCATTCAGCCCGGCGATATTGTCGTTGGCGTTGAGGGTGAGGACTTTGCCCAGATCGGCTACTCTGCCGCGATCAACCGCATCCGCGGCAAGGAGGGTGAGGCGATCACCATCTCCATCAAGCGCGCGGACACGACCTTTGAGCTGACACTTGTCAGAGAAAAGCTGGTTGAATACACCGTCACCTACAAGATGCTTTCCGACGAAAAAACGGGATATATCCGTATCTCCCAGTTTGACGAGGGCACCTTTGAGCAGTTTACCCAAGCCTATGCGGCGCTCACCGCACAGGGGGCGGAAAGATTCGTTTTCGACGTGCGCAACAACCTCGGCGGAAAGGTGGAGGCTGTCCTTGGCGTGCTTGAATATATCCTTCCTGAGAAGGACGGAGTACCGCTGATCCGTATGCAGTATAAAAACCGCAGCATTAACTACGGCACCGTATTCGAGTATATTGAAAAATCGGCAAAGCCCGCAAGCGAAAAGCAGGCTCTGAAAAGAAAATATTCCGCGGCACAGGGACATCACATCGACGCGCCCATCGCCGTTCTTTGTAACGGCTTCACCGCCTCGGCAGGTGAGCTCTTCACCTCCTGCCTTCAGGATTACGGCGTTGCCGAGGTCATCGGCACGACCACCTATGGCAAGGGCATGGGGCAAACGAGCTATTACCTGACGGATTATTACGCAAACGGCGAAAGCAGTATCGCATACTTTAAGGAAGCGATATTCAACGTTTCCACCTTCTATTACGCACCGCCCATTTCGGACAACTACGAGGGCAAGGGTATTACGCCCGACCGTGTCGTAGAGCTTTCCGAGGAAGCGGCAAAGATCAATCTCCATAAGCGTTCGGAGGAAATGGACGGACAGCTTTTAGCGGCAAAGCAGTACCTTGCCGAAGAAAAAAGCGGCGCGTCCGTTGCGCCCTCCGAGGAGGATAACACCGCAGAAATAGCGCTTTGGTCGGTGTTTGCCCTCTTAGCCACCGTTATCACAGCGCTTTGCACCTTCCTTATCGTCATGCTTGTGCGCGAGCGCAAGAAAAAAGAGACGTTTTTCGAAGGTCAAAGAGAGGATAGCGACAAGGAGCTTTAATTTCGTAACCTAATTATCTTAAAATAATACACGCAAGGGAGTTTTTACCATGGCAGAAACGAAAAATTACACCCAAGCGGGCTTTGATGCCCTGCAAAAGGAGCTTGCTCACTTAAAGGACGAGTTCATTAAGGTCAAGGAGGAGATCGCCAAGGCGAGAAGCTACGGTGACTTATCCGAGAACAGCGAGTATGATGACGCTAAAAACAACGAAGCGAAGTTAAACCTCCGCATTCACGAGTTAGAGGAAATGATCGCCGCGGCTCACGTTATCGACGAGTCCGAAATCGACCACACCAAGGTTTCCGTCGGCTCTGTCGTTGAGGTCGAGAACCTCACCACGGGGGCAAAGAAGACCTACCATATCGTCGGCTCCTACGAGACCGATCCCCTCTCCGGCAAGATCTCCGACCATTCCGCGATCGGCGCCGCACTTCTCGGCTCGCAGGAGGGCGAGGTGGTTGCCGCAGAGCTTCCCAACGGCAAGACGCTTTCCTTCAAGGTGCTTAGCGTTCGCCGCGCTTCCGTATAAGAAAGGATTTGACCCATGGCTGAAGAAATCAAGATCAACGCTTCCTCGGAGCTGGCTGTTCGCCGCGAAAAGCTTGCTTCTCTCGTTGAGGGTGGAAAAAACCCCTACGAGGTGACCAAGTTTGACGTGACCGATAGCGCTCCCCATATTATTTCCGACTTTGAAAACACCGAGGGCAAGACCGTTCGCATCGCGGGCAGAATGATGAGCCGCCGTATTATGGGCAAGGCTTCCTTCGTTCACCTGTACGACGGCGAGGGGCAGATCCAGCTCTACGTCCGCCGCGACGAGGTTGGCGAGGAGGATTACGCCGACTTCAAGAAGTGGGACATCGGTGACATTATCGGTGTAGAGGGCTTCGTTTTCCGTACCCAGACGGGCGAGGTCTCGGTTCACGCAAAGGCCATCAAGCTTCTGTCTAAGTCGCTCCTTCCCCTTCCCGAAAAGTTCCACGGCTTAAAGGATACCGACACGCGCTACCGCCAAAGATACGTTGACCTTATCGTTAACCCCGAGGTCAAGGATACCTTTATCAAGCGCTCGCGCATTTTAAAGGAGCTTCGCGCATATCTTGACGCGCGCGGCTTCCTTGAGGTAGACACGCCTATTCTCGTTCCGCTCGAGATCGGCGCATCGGCGCGCTCCTTTGCGACACACCACAACACGCTCGATATGGATATGTACCTGCGTATTGAAACCGAGCTGTACTTAAAGCGCCTGATCGTTGGCGGTATGAACCGCGTGTACGAGGTTGGCCGTATCTTCCGCAACGAGGGTATGGACACCAAGCACAACCCCGAGTTCACCACCATCGAGCTTTACGAAGCTTATACCGACTACAAGGGCATGATGGACCTCGTGGAGGATATGTACAAAAAGCTCACCGAGACCATTTGCGGCTCGACACTCATCACCTATCAGGGCAAAGAGATCGACATGAGTAAATGGGAAAGACTCACGATGGTTGAGGCAGTTAAGAAGTATTCCGGCTGCGACTACAACGACTGGGCAACCGACGAGGACGCTCGCGCATGCGCGAAGGAGCATCACGTTGAGGTTGCTGCCGACGCGACCAAGGGCACCGTTCTTGCCGAATTCTTTGATGCCTTCGTTGAGGAGCATCTTATCCAACCTACCTTTATTTACGACTATCCCGTAGAGAACAGCCCGCTTGCCAAGCGCAAGCCCGAGGATCCTGCCTTCACCGAGCGCTTTGAGTATTTCATCAACGCGACCGAGTTTGGTAACGCCTTCTCGGAGCTTAACGACCCCATCGACCAGAGAGAGCGTTTTGAAAAGCAGGTTGCCGCAAAGCATAAGGAGGACCCCACCTCCAAGAGCGAGGTCGACTACGACTTCGTTACCGCGCTTGAGTACGGCATGCCTCCCACGGGTGGCCTTGGCTTCGGCATTGACCGTCTCGTGATGCTTTTGACCGACAGCGCATCCATCCGCGACGTGCTTCTGTTCCCCACGATGAAGCCCATCGAGAACTAACGCCCTTCGACGGGCAAAATATGAAGAAAAGAGGATCTCGGTCCTCTTTTCTTTTTTTAAGGTATTTTCTTTGCTTATTTAACGCGGCGCTGCCATTTTAATTGCTCTAAGCGGTTGCTTTTGAAAGAAAGTTGTGCTATACTGAAAAAGACATCACAAAAAGGAGAAAACCATGTCCCTCTTTGCCTTTTCCTCCGAGAACATTCTTTCGCTTTCCCCTGTGACATACAACGCAAGACGTGCGCCCTTCCGCATTCACGGTCTTTATAAGCCCGAGGAAGAGGGTGCTTTCCGCCGTATGCCGACGGAAATAGCAGAGGCGACAAACAGCGGCGTAAAGCTTCTTCATAAAAACACGGCAGGTGCACCCCGATATTCCCTTTATCCTTCTTTCTCGCCCCAACCTTTCGGGCGGAGAGGCGCAGGTGCTTGAGCGCATTGCGGTAATCAAGGAAAGCTTGCACGAGCTTGAAAATGACGGCTGCGGTCCTGTCATTTCGTAAACGGCAATGAGATTTTTAAAAGCTGTGACAGCGAAATGATGACCGCCGACAACACTCACCCCACCGACCTTGGCTTCTACGCTATGGCGGCGGCGCTCGACGGTATTTTTTCTCTCTACTTTTAAGAGGCAAGGCGCGACAAAGGTCGCGCCTTTTTATTTTTCTTGCATTTTTTATTTTCATATGTTATACTAATAAAAAGCATTTCAATTTTAAATGAAAGAGAGCATTTTTATGAAGCGTAAATTCCGCGAATGGTTTAGTATTCAACTTGCCAAATACCCGGGAAGAATGGTGCTTTTCGCTATTTTGATCTTTAACGTGGCATTTTTCTTCCTATCCGCTGCCGTTTTGAGCATTCTTTCTCTCGATGCCAACTTGACCAACCTCAGCTACGTGAGAGCGCTTTACCTGACCATCACGATGGTGCTTGACGCGGGCTGTATCAGCGAGGTCACGCAGGGCTTTACCGAAACAGGCGTGGCGATCACCGTTTTGTGCCTTGTGATCATTCTGATCGGTATGATCTCCTTCACGGGTGCTGTCATCGGTTACGTAACCAACTACATTTCCCACTTCATTGAAAGCTCGAATGCGGGCAAGCGCAAGCTCCGCCTTTCGGGTCATACCGTCATTCTCAACTGGAACACCCGCGCCTCCGAGATC
The DNA here is from genome assembly GCA_045656965.1 of Eubacteriales bacterium. Taxonomy (GTDB): domain Bacteria; phylum Bacillota; class Clostridia; order Oscillospirales; family CAG-272; genus UBA1740. The sequence continues at coordinate 1,742 of JAZOSE010000078.1, read as the reverse complement.
GTAAACGATCTGCTTTACAGCGCCGAGCCGCATCGTGTCGTCGTTCTGGTGGGCAGCCGCCGCGACGAGATCGAAAAGGAGATTGAGGATCGCCTTGCCGACACGGTAGACAGAGAAAACAAGGCATTAGAAAACAAATACGCCTCCCTTCCCTATTTTAAGAGAAAGGCTATGCTCCGCAAGGAAAGATTTAAAAGAAACGTAACCACCATTGTGCGCGAGGGTGACGTTTTCTCCTCCAAGCAGCTACAAGATATCTCTATCGATCAGGCGCGCGCCGTCATTATTCTCGGCAACGATATCAACAACACCATTTGTAAGTTTGAGCACAGAGAAAAGATCGACGCCTTTGAAAAGGGCAACTCGCAAACCATCAAAACCTTGATGCAGGTTGCCGACATGACTGCCGCCGAGACCTCGGCAGACAACCAAAGAATTATCGTTGAGATCACCGACGACTGGACGATGGACCTTGTAAGCCGCATCATCGCCGCCAAGCAGGTGGACGGCAAGTGCAACATCGTTCCCGTCAAGGTCAACAAGGTGCTCGGTCAGATCCTTTCGCAGTTCTCGCTTATGCCCGAGCTCAATATGGCATACCGCGAGCTGTTCTCCAACAAGGGTGCCGCCTTCTATTCTATCCCTATGGATATGGAGGACGACGTAGAATACGCAAAAAAATATCTTGAAAATCATAAGCACGCCGTTCCCTTGACCTTTATGGAAAGCAGCGAGGGCACACACGCCTACTTTGCGGCAGACAGCGAAAAGGCGATCCAAAAGAAGTCTGCCATCTCCCCCACCTCTTACTCTGTCAAGCTCAACCGCGACTACTGGATCGTTAAAAAGAACGTCGTTATTCTCGGACATAACAGCAAGTGCCGCGATATTATGCAGGGCTTTGCTTCCTTCGTCAGCGAGTGGGGCAAGGAGGGCGAGGACATCGTCAACCTTATCGTGATCGACGACCAGAAGAACCTTGAAAAAATGGGCTACTACAAGGAGTATCCCTTCGTGAAGCGCACCGTTGCCGCTGAGATCTACGATAAGGATCTTATCTGCTCGACGATTGAAGAGTTTGTAGACTCCAACGTGGAGGACACGAGTGTCTTGATCCTCTCCGACGACTCCGCGCTCAACGAAAACATCGACGCGGGCGCACTTGCCAACCTCGTTTACGTGCAGGATATTATCAACCGCAGACTCAAGGAGGATCCCTCCTTTGATCCCTACCGCATTGATATGGTGGTAGAGATCATCGACCCGAAGCATCACGACATTGTCAACAGCTACAACGTCAACAACGTCGTTATCAGCAACCGTTATATCAGTAAAATGATCACCCAGATCAGCGAAAAGGAAGCGCTCTTTGATTTCTACACCGACATTTTGACCTACGACGACGGTCAGGGCGAGGGCTTCGACAGCAAGGAGATCTACGTCAAGAAGGTTTCCCGTCTCTTCGACGAGGTTCCCGAAAAATGTACCGCAGAGGAATTTATCCGCGCCGTATTCAACGCCTCTGTGGACGAAAGCATCCCGAAGGAGCAAAGAAATCCCACGCTCGCGCTTGGCTACGTCAAATACGGCGGCGAGATGGTCCTCTTCTCGGGCGACCAGTCGCAAACCGAGGTCTCTCTCGACATCCGCGACAAGGTCATCGTTTTCAGCAACCACTGATTCAAGACAAAAGGCTAAGCCTCGCTTAGCCTTTTTTATATTGCTCTTGATTTTAAAGAAAA
>JAZOSE010000077.1:0-13622 GCA_045656965.1 Eubacteriales bacterium | reverse complement strand
TGATACGTACTGGTCCGACCACTGCCGTCACACAACTTTCTCGACCCACATCGACAACGTAAAGATCGAGGACGAGGCGGTTGCAAAGGCTTACGAAAGATACCTTGCTTCGAGAATTGAGGTCTACGGCGAAGAGAAGGCGGCAAAGCGTCCGCAGACTCTTATGGACATCGCAACCATTGCGGTCAAGGTCCTCAAAAAGAGAGGCGAGCTTCCCGAGCTCGACGAGTCGGAGGAGATCAACGCTTGCTCTATCCACGTAACAGCTGATATAAACGGTGAGGATCAGGATTTCCTCCTTATGTTTAAGAATGAAACGCACAACCATCCCACCGAGATCGAGCCCTTCGGCGGTGCAGCTACCTGTATCGGCGGCGCTATCCGCGATCCTCTCTCGGGCAGATCCTACGTATACGGCGCAATGCGCCTGACCGGCGCGGCAGATCCTCTCCGCCCCGTAGAAAAAACGCTCGAGGGCAAGCTCCCTCAGCGTAAGATAGTCACCACCGCCGCCGCAGGATATTCCTCCTACGGCAACCAGATCGGACTTGCTACGGGACACGTTGCCGAGATCTATCACGACGGATACGTCGCAAAGCGTCTTGAATGTGGCGCGGTAGTTGCAGCGGCACCTGCTTATAACGTTCGCAGGGAGCGTCCCGCACCCGGTGACGCCGTGATTCTGCTTGGCGGAAGAACGGGTCGCGACGGCTGTGGCGGCGCGACCGGCTCCTCGAAATCCCACACCCTTTCCTCTCTCGAAAGCTGTGGCGCCGAGGTGCAGAAGGGTAACGCGCCCGAGGAAAGAAAGCTTCAGCGTCTTTTCCGCAACGGTGAGGCGTGCCGTATGATCAAGCGCTGCAACGACTTCGGTGCAGGCGGCGTTTCGGTTGCCATCGGCGAGCTTGCCGACGGTCTTCTCATTGATCTTTGTGCCGTACCGCGCAAGTACGACGGTCTTGACGGTACCGAGCTTGCCATCTCCGAGTCCCAAGAGCGTATGGCTGTCGTCGTTGCCGACGAGGACATCGACCGCTTCCTCGCCCTTGCCGACAAGGAAAACCTTGAGGCTACCCTCGTGGCTCGCGTCACCGAGGAAGCTCGCCTTACGATGGTTTGGAACGGCAAAAAGATCGTAGACATCTCCCGCGAGTTCTTAAACTCCAACGGTGCTGAAAAGCACATCACGGTTGCCGCCGCTCCCGCGATGGATTACGCGAAGGCACCCGTTACCGACTTTACCGAGGGCTTCAAGGCTCTCGCCGCTGACCTCAACGTTTGCTCCAAGCGCGGTCTTTCCGAAAGATTTGACTCCACCATCGGTGCAGGCACCGTGCTTATGCCCTTCGGTGGCAAAAACCAACAAACGCCCGCACAGGCGATGGCGCACCTCGTTTCCGTTGAGAAGGGTCACACCACCGACTGCTCGGTGATGGCATACGGCTACAACCCCTTCGTTACCGAGGCATCCCCCTACCACGGCGCATATCTCGCCGTTGTGGAATCGGTCTCCAAGCTGATCGCGGCAGGTGCTTCCTTTGAAGAGGTCTACTTAACCTTCCAAGAATACTTTGAAAAGCCCCTGCAGGATCCTGCGCGCTGGGGCAAGCCCTTGGCGGCACTGCTCGGCGCATACCGCGCACAGCTGGAGCTTGGCATCGCCTCTATCGGCGGTAAGGACTCTATGTCCGGCTCCTTTGAAAAGCTCGACGTTCCTCCCACGCTCGTTTCCTTCGCCGTAACGATGGCAAACGCAAAGGAAATCATAACAGGTGACCTTAAGAAGGCAGGCAACCCCGTTGTTCTTCTTTCTCCCGAGTACGGCAAGGACGGACTTCCCGTTGCCGCATCGCTCATTAAGACCTTTAACACCGTGACCGCTCTCGCTCGCGAGGGCAAGATCGCCGCGGCTTATACCGTAACCTACGGCGGCGTTGCCGAGGCACTCTTAAAGATGTCCTTCGGTAACGGCATCGGCGTTGCGCTGGGCGCGAACGTGGATGTTTCCTCTCTCTTTGCTTACAACTACGGCGCGTTTGTCCTTGAAATGAACGGCGATGTGATCCCCGAGGGCGCGACCCGTCTCGGTACGACTGCCGCAGGCGAGATCTCCCTTGGCAGCGAAAAGCTTTCGCTTGACGAGCTTCTTTCGGTTTACGAGGACCGTCTTGAAGGCGTTTTCCGCTGCAACATTGAGCACAAGGAAAGAGAAATTCCGAAATTCACCTACACGAACGGACCCGTAGCAAAGGCTCCCGCCGTTCTTTCGGCAAAGCCTCGCGTTTTGATCCCCGTATTCCCCGGCACCAACTGCGAGTTTGACACCGCAAAGGCAATGCGCGACGCAGGCGCCGAGCCCGAAATTATGGTGCTGAACAACAAGACCAGCGAGGGCATTTCCCGCACCATCGACAGCTTTACAAAGGCTGTAAAGGAGTCGCAGATGATCTTTATCCCCGGCGGCTTCTCGGGTGGCGACGAGCCCGACGGATCGGGTAAGTTTATTACCGCATTCTTCCGCTCCGCTTCCATTAAGGATGCCGTAACCGACCTTCTCGACGCTCGCGGCGGTCTCGTGGCAGGTATCTGCAACGGCTTCCAAGCACTCATCAAGCTGGGTCTGGTTCCCTACGGCAAGATCATCGACACCGACGAAAGCTGCCCCACCCTGACCTACAACACCATCGACAGACACCAGTCGAGAATGGTGCGCGTTCGCGTTTGCTCCAACCTCTCGCCCTGGCTCTCCGAGGCAACGGTCGGTGAGATCTACACCGTGCCGATCTCGCACGGCGAGGGTCGCTTCCTTGCCTCCGACGCTTGCATTGCCGAGCTGGCTAAGAACGGGCAGATCGCAACGCAGTACGTCGACATGGCGGGCGAGCCCACCTTCGACGTTCACTTCAACCCCAACGACTCTATCTGCGCTATTGAGGGTATCACCTCTCCCGACGGCCGCGTGTTCGGCAAGATGGGTCACGCAGAGCGTATCGGCGAGGGCCTTTACAGAAACGTTCCCGGTAATTACGATATCGGAATGTTCCGCTCCGCCGTTAAGTTCTTCAAGTAATTTTTCAAAAAAAGAAAAGGTCTGTGCCGAGGCACAGACCTTTTTGCATTTATTTGATTCTTTCGGTAAAGCCGTTCGTGAAAAACGCGTCGGCAAGCGCAAGGAGCTTCTCCTTGTTGTGCTTTTGCGTTTCCTCCTCGGTGACGGCGACGTGCATACCGAGGCTCTTTGCCGTCCTCACACTGTAAAGGGAGTCCTCAAAGACCCAGACGTCCTCGGCTTTTGCATCAAAATGCTTCATAATGTCAAGGAAAATGCGCGTTTCTCTTTTTCCCTCGGGGTATTTCTCGGGGGTGTAATACGCTTCAAAATACTCAGCAAGCCCAAAGCGCTCAAGGCAAAGATCCACCAACGGACGAGGTGTCAGCGTGGCGATGACCATACGCGTGCCGCACATCTTCAATCCGTCCAAGAGCCCACGCACGCCGGGACGGACGGTAACGTCGTTTTCATAGTGCGCCCGCATAATTTCCATAACCTTTTCTTCACCAAAGGCGTAGTCGGCGTCGATATGAAGCGACTTTAAGTAGTCTCTTGCGCTGCCAATGCCCATCGTGGGGATCTTTTCCATCGCCTCGGGGGGAATGTCCACGTCGGGCGGCAAAAGCGAAAGCGCTTCCTCTACCACACCCATCCACTGCTTCATACTGTCCACGAGTGTGCCGTCCATATCCATAATAGCGTAGCGTATATTTTCCATGGCTCTGTCCTTTTTTGTTAGTATAAGGGTATTATACCGCAAAAATCAGAGGCAGTAAAGATGTTTTTGTAAACATTTCTTTTCTTTACGCTATGATTTTATCCTCCGTACGCCGAAAGACAGGTGCGAATGCTTTTCGCCGTTTCCTCTGCCACGCGCCTCGTCTCTTCCTCAGTCTCGCTTTCAACCATAACGCGAAGAAGCGGCTCGGTACCCGAAGGACGCACAACGATCCTTCCGCGCCCCTCTAACTGTGCCTCTGCCTCTTTGAGAATTCTCGCAACGTCCTTATCGGTATAGAAGGCAAGCTTACCCTCGGGCGTGGTTTTTATATTCACAAGGCACTGCGGATAGCGGCGCATCACGCTTGCAAGCACGGAAAACGGCTTTTTTTCTCGCTTTAAAAGCGAGAGAAGCTGGAGTGCCGTCAGTTGTCCGTCGCCCGTTGTGGCATAGTCACGCATGATCACGTGACCCGACTGCTCGCCACCGAAGGAATACCCTTCTTGATTCATAATTTCAAGCACGTATCGGTCGCCGACCTTCGCGGAAATAAAGCGAATACCGTTTTCCTCGCAGAACTTGATAAAGCCGAGGTTGCTCATCACCGTGCCGACCACGGTGTTTTCCCGAAGCACGCCGCGCTCCTTCATATCCTTTGAAAGAATCGCCATGATCACGTCGCCGTCAACCTCGTTTCCGTTTTCGTCCACGCAAAGAAGTCTGTCAGCGTCACCGTCAAAGGCAATGCCCGCGTCAAGCTTGTTTTCCTTGACGTATTTCTTCAAGGCTGCCAAATGCGTTGAGCCGCATCCGTCGTTGATGTTTAAGCCGTTGGGCTTATCGGCAAGCATATGGCATTTTGCACCCAAAGAGGAGAAGAGCGCCTCTGCCGTCACCGACGCCGCGCCCGCGGCGCAGTCGATTGCCACCGAAAGACCGCAAAGATCGTTGAAGGCGGTGCGGCGAAGGTGGTCGATATAATCGGCGGCGGCATTTTCTTCCCTTCTTACACGCCCAAACTTATGGGGCGGAGCCAATGCGGGAGAGGATGCGGCATCCAGTACGATATCCTCGATCTGCTCCTCAAGAGCATCGGGAAGCTTAAAGCCGTCCGAGGAAAAGATCTTGATGCCGTTATATTCAAAGGAGTTGTGCGAGGCAGAGATCACAATGCCCGCGTCAGCTCTGTATTTGCCCGTCAGGTAAGCCACAGCAGGGGTCGGAAGCACGCCCACGTCGATCACGTCTGCCCCCACGGAGCAAAGTCCTGCCGCGAGTGCCGAGGAAAGCATATCCGAGGAAATGCGCGTATCCGTGCCGACAAGCACCAAGGGGCGGTAACGGCTTCCGCTCGACAAGACCGTCGCTGTGGCGCGTCCTATCTTCATCGCCAGCTCAACCGTTAAAAATTCGCCCGCAATGCCGCGTACACCGTCTGTTCCGAAAAGTCTTCTCATCTCTTTATCCTCTCATTCGTTCATTTTACGAGGGCATATGCTTCCCTCGCCCTTAAAGATCATTTTTTCTCCCACCGTTCCGCGCACGCGGGAAAGTGGGTAAACGATGGCGTGGCGACCGACAACGCTACCGGGGCAAAGCACCGAGTTGCAGCCGATCTCAGCGTAGTCACCGAGCATCGTGCCAAGCTTGCGAAGCCCCGTCTCCACGGTCACATCCGTGTCGTGAATACGGATATTCCCCTTATCCGAGCGGAAGTTTGAAGCAATGCTTCCCGCGCCCATATGAGAACGGTAGCCGAGAATAGAGTCGCCTACGTAGTTGTAGTGCGGCACTTGTACGCCGTCAAAGAGAATGGCGTTTTTGATCTCGGTGGAGTTTCCGATCACACATCCGTCGCCCACAAGTGCCGCGCCGCGAATAAAGGCACAGTGGCGCACCTCGGTGTCCTCTCCGATAATGGTGTACTCGCCAAGGTGTGCCGAGGGCGCTATGCGAGCGCTTTTTGCCACCCAAACGTTTTTTTCTATTTCAGTGTATGCCTCGGAAGGAAGCGCGGTGCCGATCTCCTTGATCAGCGCCTTGATCCCCGAGAGTGCCTCGTAGGGATAGGTGAAGCGAGAAAGATATTCTCCCGCAAGCGAATGTGACAAATCAAACAAATCACTGATCTTTAACAATATAATGTCTCCTTTTCGTATAAAATTTTGCATTTGCCATCAATGTATACACTTTACATTATAACATTTAATTTTGAAAAATGCAACCCCCAAAAAAGTCAGGTCGTTATTTCGTTAGATTCGGCGTTAAAAACATATTGCAAAGTTTCCTTTATTGTGCTAAAATATGATAGAGAAAATCTTTTTAAAAGGATACGCTATGACAGAGGAAAGAACCAAGATCGCCGTTATCGGCGCAGGACACGCAGGCATTGAGGCGGCACTCGCCTCGGCGCGCATGGGCGAGGATACCGTGCTTTTCACCCTCAATCTCGACGCGCTTGCCAACCTTCCCTGCAACCCCTCCATCGGAGGAAGCGGAAAGGGGCATCTCGTTTTTGAGATCGACGCTTTGGGTGGCGAGATGAGCCGTGCTGCCGACGCGGTAACGCTTCAGTCGCGCACATTAAATCTCGGCAAGGGCGCGGCGGTGCATTCTAAGCGCGTGCAAGCGGACAGAATGCTCTACCGCTCCATTATGAAAAAAACGGTGGAAACGACAGAGAAGCTTCGTCTTGTGCAAGCCGAGGTCACTGCCATCGTCACCGAGGAAAGAAACGGAAAACGGGTCGTTACGGGTGTCAAAACCGCGCTCGGCGAGCTTTGGCACGCCGAAAGGGTCATCATCGCCAGCGGCACCTATCTTAGCTCCGCTATTTTCGTGGGCGACGTGACCTATGCGGCAGGTCCCGACGGACTGATGGGGGCAAATGCCCTTTCCGATTCGCTGCGCGAGTGCGGCATTCACCTTTTGCGCTTTAAAACGGGCACACCCGCGCGCGTGGCGAGACGAAGCATTGATTTTTCGCGCCTTGAGGTGCAAGAGGGCGAGGAGAAGATCACGCCCTTTTCGGTAGAAACCGATGCCGAGGCGTTGAACGCTATCGAGCAAATTCCCTGCCATATCGTATATACCAACGAAAAAACGCATACAATCATTCACGAGAATCTAAAGCGCTCCGCGCTCTTTTCGGGCAATATTCACGGCACGGGCCCGCGCTACTGCCCCTCGATTGAGGACAAGATCGTGCGTTTTGCCGACAAGGAGCGCCACCAGCTCTTCGTTGAGCCCTGCGGCAAGGACACCGAGGAGATGTATATGCAGGGCTTCTCCACCTCTATGCCCACCGACGTGCAAAAGGCGCTTTTGCACTCGCTCCCCGGCTTTGAAAATGCCGAAATTATGCGCTACGCCTACGCGATCGAGTACGACTGCACCGATCCCTTAGAGCTATACCCCACCCTCGCCTTCAAGAAGGTTGACGGGCTTTACGGTGCGGGGCAGTTTAACGGCACCTCGGGCTATGAGGAGGCGGCGGCGCAGGGACTTGTGGCAGGCATCAACGCGGTGCTTTCGCTTCGCGGCGAGGAGCCCTTGATCCTTTCGCGCGACTCCTCCTATATCGGCACCCTGATCGACGACCTCGTCACCAAGGGAACGCGCGAGCCCTACCGCATTATGACCTCTCGCTCGGAGTATCGCCTGCTTCTGCGCCAGGACAACGCCGACCTTCGTCTTTCCCCTTTAGGCTACCGCGTGGGGCTTCTTTCCGAGGAAAGATACAAAGCCTTTTTGGAAAGACGCGAGGCGACCGAGGGGGAGATCGCGCGCATCCAAAAGACCGTTGTTCCTCCCTCAAAAGAGGCAAACGAGCTTCTTTGCTCCTTGGGAAGCACGCCGATCGAAACGGGCGTGCGTCTTTCCGACCTTTTGCGCCGTCCCGAGCTATCCTACGAGGCGCTTGCCCCCTTGGACAAGGAGCGCCCCGCGCTTCCTGCGCGCGTTAAGGAGACCGCCGAGATCGAGATCAAATACGAGGGCTACCTCAACCGCCAAAGAAAAGAGGTGGAGCGGCAAAGGAAATTAGAGGACTTCAAGATCCCGGAGGATATCGACTATAAGTCGATCCGCGGGCTTCGCCTTGAAGCCGCGGCAAAGCTCGCCGAAATTCGTCCCGAGAGCATCGGGCAGGCATCTCGCATCAGCGGTGTCAATCCCGCCGACGTCAGCGTCCTTTTAATATATCTCGGAAAATAATAATCATTCTTTACATTTTAACGGTTTTAAAGCAAAGGAAACGGTGCTTATATGAATCAAAACAGCTTCTCAACGAAATGGGATCTATCAAAGATCTATCCCACCCCCGACGCCTTTTTCGCGGCTTTGGAGGATCTAAAAAAGGATATTGCCGCTATTCGCACCCACGAGGGCAAGATGGAAAAGAGCGCCGAGGGGCTTTTTGCCGCCATCTCGGATATGTGCGCGCTGGAAGAAAGGATCGACAAGCTTTGGTGCTATGCCTCACTCAATTTCTCGCTTGACACCTCTTCCTCGCTCTACCAGAGCATGACGGGAAAGGTGCGCTCCGCCGCCGCCAAGGCAGAAGAAGCAAGCTGGTTTTTTACTCCGTCCATTTTGCGAATTTCCGACGAAACGCTAAAAGGCTTCTTTCGTGAGCTTCCCGCCCTCTCACGCTACCGCCGCTTGATAGAAAAAACGCTTCGCGCACGCCCCCATATGCTTTCCGACGAGTGTGAGGCATTCTTCTCTCGGCTCGACGATTGCTTCGGCACGCACGGCAACGTGCGCAGCATTTTCGCCAACTCCGACCTCCGCCACGGCAAGGTGAAGGGTGAGGACGGAAAGCACGTGGAGCTTTCCGATGCGAACTATATCACATTTATGCAAAGCCCCGACCGCAAAACGCGCGAGCGCGCCTTCCGCACCCTTTATAAGAGCTACGGGCAGTTTAAAAACACCTTTGCCGCGCTTTACGATGCCGCCGTGCGCGAGCGCACCACCCTTGCCCGTGTGCGCGGACACAAAAGCTCGCTTCACGCCTCCACCTACCGCGACGAGACCACGCCCGACATCTATAACGCCCTCATTCGCTCGGTGCATAAGGGGCTTCCCGCGCTTTACGACTACTATGCGCTCAAGCGCGAGGTGCTTGGCGTTGCCCGTCTTCATATGTACGACCTTTACGCGCCGCTCGTTGCCTCGCTTGACCGAAAATATCCCTACGAGGAGGCGGCAAACGAGCTAATCAAAACGGCGGCGGTTTTCGGTGACGAATATCTTTCCGTGCTTCGCGCGGGTCTGACCGAGCGCGGCTGGGTCGACGCCTTCCCCGCTCGCGGTAAAAGAAGCGGTGCCTTCAGCTCAGGCACATCCGACACTGAACCCTATATTCTTTTAAACTACACCGAGACCTTTGACGACGTTTCCACCTTAGTTCACGAGGCGGGCCACTCGATGCATTCCTATTTTTCGCGCAAGTATAACGAGCCGCACGAGTCGGGCTACACCATTTTCGTGGCGGAGGTCGCCTCTACCGTTGGCGAGCTTCTTCTTTCTCACCGAAAGCTTGCGGAATCGAAAAGCGACGAGGAAAAGCTCTATATTTTAAATCACCTGATGGAAAGCTACAAGGGCACGCTTTTCCGCCAAACGATGTTTGCGGAGTTTGAAAAGAAGATGCACGCTCTTGTGGAAAAGGGTGAGGTGCTCAGCGCCGACGTGGTTTCGAAGGAATACCGCCGCCTCGTTTGCCGCTACTTCGGCAAGGACGTGGTGTGCGATAAGGAAATTAACCTCGAATGGTCGCGTATTCCCCATTTTTATTCCAGCTTCTACGTCTACAAGTACGCCACCTGCATCTCGGCGGCATCCGCTATCGTCAAGCGCATTGAAAACGAGGGCGCGCCCTATATTAAAAAATATATTGACTTTTTAAAATGCGGTGACTCTCTTTCTCCTCTTGACAGCCTTCGCGTTGCTGAAATCGATTTGACCGACCCCGCCGTTGTCGATGCCGCCATTGAGGACTTTTCTGCCACCGTCAAACAGTTCCGCAAAATTTACAACAAAAATAAATAAAAAAAATCCGCCGAGCTCGGCGGATTTTTTGCTTTAAAAGCATTTGTCGCATTTGTGGGTCTTGCAGTTTTCGATTTTTCCGCAACGGTAGCAAAGCTCGTTTTGGCTAAACCCTTTTTCTTCAAACTCCACGATACTGGAAACGGTGGTCTCGGCGATGGCGGAAAGCGCCTCCTCGGTCAAAAAGCCCTGGTGCGAGGTAACGATGACGTTGGGCATGGAGATGAGTCGCGCCAAAACGTCGTCACCCAAAATATGCCCCGAGCGGTCCTCGAAGAAGATGTCCGACTCCTCCTCGTACACGTCAAGGCAGGCGCCGCCGATCTTGCGCGACTTGATGCCCTCAAGAAGCACCTCGGAGTCGATCAGCGCGCCGCGCGAGGTGTTGACAAGCACCACGCCCTTTTTCATTTTTTCAACGCTTTTTGCGTTGACCATATGGTAGGTCTCCTCGGTCAAGGGACAATGGAAGGAAATAATATCGCTCCTTTCCCAGATCTCGTCAAGGGTAACGTAGTCAATGCCGCTCGTCGCGTCGGGGAACTTGTCAAAAGCAAGCACCTTCATTCCAAAGCCTCGCGCGATATCGATAAACACGCGCCCGATCTTGCCCGTTCCGATCACACCGACCGTTTTTCCGCAAAGGTCAAAGCCCGTCAGCCCCGCGAGGCTGAAATTAAAGTCGCGCGTGCGAATATACGCCTTGTGGATACGGCGCACCGAGGTAAGGAGCATCGCGAAGGCATGCTCGGCAACGGCGTTGGGCGAATACGCGGGCACGTGGAACACGTGGATCCTTCCGTATGCGTGGGTCACGTCAACGTTGTTATAACCCGCGCAGCGAAGAGCGATAGAGCGCACGCCAAGGGAGCAAAGCTTGTCTATGACCTCGGCGGAGGCGGTGTCGTTAACGAAAATGCAAACGCCGTCAAAGCCGCGCGCAAGAGAAGCGGTGTCAAGCGTCAGCTTGGTCTCGAAAAATTTAAAGGATACACCCATCTTCTCACCGTAGTGCTCAAAGGCGGGAATATCGTATGGCTTGGTATCAAAAAAAGCAAATTTTAGCATAGCGGTCTCCTTTTTCCTTAGTATTCCTTATTTCAAGCCGTCTATACCGTGACAAACGGCAAAGCGGGCAAATTCTCTTGCGGCGTGCGGAGCCGAGCCCGAAAGAAAAACGCTCATTTTGCGGCGGTAGTCCCCCTCAAGCGAGAGAATGGAAACGTCTCCGTCGAACTGATTTTTCCAAGAGATCTCGGGATAAACGGTCACGCCAAGCCCGATCCTCACGTACTCGCGGACAGAAAACGGGTCGTCGCATTCAATAGAGATCTCGGGAAGCACACCCTCCGCTGAAAACATACGGTCGGTGTATTCACGAAGGTCGCCCCCGCGCGTCATCGCGATCATTTTTTCACCGTCCAGCGCCTTTAAGGACACCGAGCGGCGAGAGGCGAGGGGATGGTCCTTCGGCACGGCAAGCATCATTTTTTCTTCCAGTAGCGGCAGCTCCTCGTAATGCCCCGTTCTGGGCGAAGCGTCGGAGACGACGAGGTGATAGCTCGTTCCGTCGGAGAGCGGCTTGTGGTGAATGGAAAAGGTCACCTTCGGATGAAGCGTGCGGAAGGCGGCAATTCTCTCAAGGATCACGCGGCGCGCCGCGCGAATAAGAATGCGCACCTCTCCCGAAAGCTCACCCTCGCGGTCAAGCTCGCCCTTGGCACTGTCAAGAAGACCGAGCGCCGCCTCGGCGCGAGAAAGAAAGCGCTTGCCGTTTTCGTTCAAGAAAAGACGGTTGGCACTGCGGTCAAAAAGCGGCACGCCAAGCTCGCTTTCAAGCCGCTTTACCGAAAGAGAGACCGAGGACGGCGGCACGCGAAAAGCACGGGCAACCTGGGAAAAGCTCTCGGAATGTGCCGCGTGACAAAAATAAGTTAATTGTAAAAGCTCCATACGCTTTCTTCCTTTTTTACTATTTTAGCATATCTTTTAGAATATAGCAAGTATATTTATTTAACTCTTTACGAAATGATAAAAGAATGGTATAGTATAAGTGTTATCTATTTAAGAAAGAGGGTTTTTATTATGTTATCCGAGATTTTTGAAATTGCTATGGTCGTTAGCTTCGGCTTCTCTTGGCCCGCCGCCGTCTTGAAATCCTACAAGACAAGAACCACCAAGGGTAAGAGCTTATTCTTCATTTGTATGATCCTTTTCGGCTATATTTGCGGTATCACCTCCAAGCTGATCCTCGGCTTCGACAACTTCAAGAGTAAGTGGTACGTTCTTTTCTTCTACGTGCTCAACTTCTTAATGGTTGGCACGGATCTTCTGCTCTATTTCCGCAATCTTCGCCTTGACAAAAAAAGAGCCCTTTAGGCTCTTTTTTCTTATGAAAACAGCTCCGTGAGCAAAACGCCGACCGATGAAAAAAGCATAGAAAAAAGAAAAAGAAGAAAAACGGTCAATGCTGCTGAGGCGCCGCCGTCGAACAGGCGGTGGTGCAAGTGCGCGCGGTCCGACTTGAAGGGATTTTTTCCTCGCCGCACGCGGCGAAAAAAGGACGAAAAAAGCTCGTAAAGAGGGAGTGCGAAAAAAAGAAGTGTAAAAGGCGAAAAACGCTCCTGCGCAAGCGCAAAAACGCCAAGAGCGTAGCCGATGAAGAGCGCGCCCGTATCGCCAAGAAAGGAACGCGTCGGTATTTTCTCCGATGAAAAAGGCGCAAGTGCCTCGCGGTTGTACGGCAAAAATCCAAGAAGCGCACCGAGAAGCACGGGCGCCGCCGGCGTGTACAGAGAAAGCGCGAGCGAGGCGGCGACCCCCTCGGACGAGGCAAGCATATCCACTCCGTCAACAAGGTTATAGGCGTTTAGAAGAAGGATAAGCAGAAAAACAGAAAAAAACACACCTGCCCAACGGGGAAGGTCAAGCGAAAGATCACCCAGCATCAGCGTGCGCGGATAGAGCGAAAATGCGGTGGGAATAAAAACAATAGCCCCCTCTACTGCCAGCTTCAAGGCAGGAGATAGCGAAAAAATATCATCGCTGACACCGAGAACACAAAGAAGCGCACCGCCCGAAAGCAGCGCGGCGCGCACGTCGGTGGCAGGCAAAAAAAGAAGCGACGCCGTAAAAACAGCGAAAAACAGCGCAAGCCCGCCAAGACGTGCGGTGGGGCGTGCGTGCAGCTTCCTTTCCCCATCGGGCATATCTATCGCCCCCACGCGCGCGGCGCAAAAGACCGAAAGCGGTGTAAATATTACCGAAAAAAGAAAAGAAAAGCATACAAGCGCCATTTTGCCCTCCGAACGCGTTTTTCTTTATTTTAGCAGCAAGATGCGGTTTTCATACAAAAAAGGAACTGCTGCTGCAGTTCCTTTTGGAAATTAAAGGACAAATCCGATTTTCTTTTTGACCTTCGAAAGCGTTTTTCTCGCGCAGTACGCCGCTTCCTCGGCGCCCTTTCTCATGATCTCTTCAAGATACGCCTTGTCCGCCATTAAGCGGTTAAACTCGCTTTGCACGCCGCCGAGCGCCTCCGCGCAGGCTTCGCCGCAGGCAAGCTTGAAGTCACCGTAGCCGCGACCCGCAAACTCGCGCTCGATCTCATCCATCGTTTTACCCGTAAAGCAGCTGTAAATGCTCATAAGATTGGAGATACCGGGCTTCTTTTCCACGTCGTAGCGAACCTCGCTCTCCGAGTCGGTCACGGCGCTCTTAAACTTCTTCATAATAGCGTCCTTGCCGTCAAGGATATAAACGACGGCGTTCTGATTTTCGTCCGACTTCGAC
>JAZOSE010000076.1:0-9811 GCA_045656965.1 Eubacteriales bacterium | reverse complement strand
TCTTCCTAAGACCGCTTGGCCTCCGACTTGATACCAACATCACCACCGACAACACCGTTTCGAGCAACGTGACGATCACTCTTAAAGACACTACCACCGGTGGCTCGACCCAGACCCTTACCGTATACATGGTAGACGTTGTTTGGGAAGCTCCCGAGCTTGTTTACACCCTTACCGGAAGCGGTGAAAACAACACGATCGTTTGGGATCCTATCGAGCACAAGTATGAGCTCAGCGCAGGCGAAGGCAGCACCATTGACGGTTCTTGGACCACCCAGAGCTTCAACATCACCGTTACCAACCACTCCAACGATGAGATCAAGGCTGACCTTAAGCTTCCCGATCCCGTGAATGGCGTAACCCTTACCGCTGATAAGCTCACCCTTACTCTTGACAGAGCAGACATCGGCGACAGCCTTAACGACAAAGACGAGGCTCCTACCGACAAGTTCGTCGTTTCGGCTAAAGAAGGTAGTACTCCTAACGGCTCCTTCTCCGTAGAGACCACCGTTACCATCACTCCCGCTCCCTAATCGGAAGTGAAAAAGAGGGGGAGAAATCCCCCTCTCTCCCCTAAAATATCCGTACGGACGAAAGTCATCCCTAACGTGCGAAAGAGGAAAAATTATGGATAAAGGACAAAAAAGGATCATTGCCGTTTTAGCCGCCTTGCTTGTGATAGTGCTTGTCGGCGTCTTAATCGGGCTTTTGACGCAAGACCCTATAAGGGGGGAATTCGTTCCGCCCACATTTGAAGAAAACGCGAAAACCGAATTTTCAGCGCCGATCGACGAAAAGGCGGCGTATACGCCGTTTAGCATCCCGCACGAGTTTATGGGTGCGCTTTGCGCAAACGTTTTCGTGAAGGACGGCAAAGCCGAGCTGTATTTCACCTCCTTTGAGGGGAATGCCGTTTGGGCAAGGGTCATTCTTTACAACGAAAACGGAAAAGCGATCGGTGAAAGCGGTCTTATCCAAGCAGGCGAGCATATTGATGCTATCCCGCTGTCCAAAATTCCAAGAAACAATTCAAAGCTTTCGGTTAAGGTTTTGCTCTATGAGCCAGACACGTACTTCAGTCGCGGCTCTTGCTCCCTTTCCGTTAACCTTATCGTAAGGTAAAATAAAGTTAAACGCTCCACCTTTTAGCGTGATGTCCTTAACGGACAAATCACGCAAAACTATGATTGCCCTTATGGGCAAGTTATGAGTTATGATATGCTTCGCATAGTTGTGATTGGGCAACGCCCAAGTTATAGGTTAGATGGGCAATCATATCATAATGCTTGGGTTTGCTCAAGCTCATAACGGCAAGCAAAGCGAGCCTTATAACTCTAAACTAAAAACGACAGAAAGAGAGAGCATTTCGGCTACGGCTTCCATGCTCTTATTACCTCTTACCGTATGCGCGCGGCAGAGCTGCTTCTGACACAAGGTGCTCCCGTTGGGGAGATCTCCGAATCCGTTGGATACGGCTCACCCTCTGCCTTCCACCGCGCCTTCCGCAACACCTACGGCTGCTCGCCGAATGAGTATCTCAAAAAGAAACGAGAAGAAAACTAAACGCTTGCCCGATATCGCCCTCCCCTTCGGAGGGCGTTTTTCTTTTTAGAAGATACACTCGTAGGCAAGGCGCTCGCCGACGGCATAATGTACCTTGCCGCGAAGGAGAAAGCCCTCACGGTCAAGAACGTGGCGCATCAGCGCGTTATCCTCGTGCGTGTCGATGCGAATGGCATGAATACCGTGGGCGAGGCAAAGCTCGCGCACGAGGCGAAAAAGCTCGCGCGAGGCGCCCTTTCCTCTGGCTTCTGTGCCTATGGCAACGCGATGGACGGCAACGTAGGGCGTATGTGTCCACGCGGTGATCTCGTCATAGATGGGATCGCCGTCAAGACGGATGCAAACGTATCCGAACGGGCGGTTATCCTCGGTGATAAAGTATGCGCGATGCTCAATAATATCCTTGCAAATATCAAAAAGCGTGGGGGACTTGTCCGTCCACTGCAAGAAGCCCTGCTCTCTTTGGTAAGCGCGAGCTTCCTCAATAAACTTATAGGCAAGGTCGTATTCGTTTTCAAGAACGGGTCGAATGGTGATCATAGTGATTTCCTTTTTAGTATTTGTAAGAGGTTAAGGAGAGATGCACGGAGATAAGGGTTCTCTCGTCGTTGTCCTCGGTATAACGCATATCGGTCGAAAGCGGCTCCAATTGAAAGACCGAGCGCTCGCCCACCTTATCCTCGACAAGATAAAGCGTTTTGCCCTTCGCCTTGGCGACGGCAATTTTGACGGTGCTTTCCTTGCGCCTTCCCATATAGGGATCAAAGAAGGAGAGCGGCTTTCCGTCCAACTCCGCAAGGGGAATTTGCATATGCTCAACTAAAAACTCATCGTTAAAGTTGCATTTTTGTACGATGAATACCGAAACGTTGAGATAGGGGACGACAGGGGCTTCAATTTTGGCTTCTTTTAGCTTTAAAATGTCCATTTTGTCCTTCCTTTACACCAAAAAACCCTCGATGAATGCTTTTAGGGGGTTATATTTGATGGTTTTGTAGTCACTGACGTGCTTAGAAAGCGCGTAATTCTCCTTCATCGCCGCATCAAGCGCGGGGATGAGGGGGCTATCCTTAGATGCTGAAAACAAATTCAGCTCAGAAAGCTGAGAAAACGCCTTTTTGGTGATATTCGTCGAGCCGAGCGAAAGCATTTTTTCATTGCGCACCAGCTTGGTATGCACCATTTTGGGGGAAAGATACACACGAATGCCGCCGTGCGAGCTCCTAAGCAAGCGCTTTACGGTCTTGAGGTTGGAGTCAGACTGAAAGTTTGCGCGGGCAGGTACTAAAACGGTAACGCGCACACCACGCGCCTCTGCCGCCAAGATCGCCTTGATAAAGCGTTTAAGCGGCGAAAAATACGCCATCGTGATATGAAGCTCTTTTTCGGCGCCTTCAATCAAGGAAAGGTAAAGTCTCTCCATATAAAAGCGCGTTTTGTCGCGGTTGTCGTTATATCCGTAGAAAAACGAAAGATCGCTGTCGGGGAAAGACACGAGCGCGGTGCGGAAGGCTCGTACATTTTCTTCTCCGTAAACGCCTACCATATAATCCTGATAGACTCTGCCCTCTCTATCGGCACCGTTTTCCTTATCCTCCACATTGATTCCGCCGAGAAAAAGGAGCTTTTCGTCGATAATATAATACTTCGAGTGGTCTGCTTTGAAGCGCTCGCCGTCGAAGAAAAGGTTTTCGTGGCTGATAAAGCGGCGGTAAAGTGCCTCGTCGCGCGTTTTCGGGTGAAGTTTTTTTCCGTGGTGATACAGGCGGCGTAAAACGCCCGCCTTGGCTTTTTCTATGGCAGTAGGTCGCTTATGGAAGAAGGAGCTTTGCCCTTCCTCTGCAAGCTCCAAAACTACACCGTAGCGGTCCTTGGAGACTGTGAGCTTCACGCCTCTATCCATGGCATCAAGCAAGGCGTGAGCAAGGATGTTTCCGATCTCGTCGTCGCGCCAGATAAACATATTGATGAAAATGCTTTTTTCCGCTTTGTTAATTTCTTCTATGAGGGCGGGAAAAAAGCTTTTTCCGTCAACGAACAAGGCGATATCCTTTTCGGTCATAGCAAAGACCCTTTCTTAAAGACTTCTTAAAAACGCCTCAACGACCGTACTTATAAACTCGTGCGCGAGGTGGTTGGGATGGTGATTGTCGGGGGTTACGAAAAAGCGAGCGTTGCGGATTTCCTCCGCTTCCTTGCACATTCCCTTTTTGTAGAGCGTGGCGGGCAAGGCGGGATCGTTCATCAGATCAAGATACGGAATGCCCCATTTGCGCGAAACGGCGCGAATGGCGTTTGCGTATTCATCGCTCAAATAGGCGTTGCTGACGATAGCGCCGATCTTTGCCATCGGATAATTTGTAATGAGGTATTTATAAACCACGTTAAACGCGCCGTAAAAGGTTTCGTTCGTTTCGTCATCAATCGTGCCGAGCGAGCAGTTATACATATCGTTTAAGCCATACATAATGAGGATATAGTCTGCCTCGCCAAGAGATTGGTAGGTTTCGTGGGAAAGGGGGCTACGGTCGGTTGCGGGAACGGCATCGGGGGACTCTAAATGCTTTTTGGAGAGCGCGATCGTGCCGCCGCATTTGGCGAAATTCTTTAAGCGCATACCGTTTCTTTTGGCGATCCACCAAGGGTACGTTTTATAGACGCCCATTTCGCTGTCGTAAATGAGGGGGGAGTCCTTGCCAGACCGTCCTTCACTATCCGAAAAGCCTGTAAAGTCGCCCTCTGTGAAGCTGTCACCGCAGGTGACGAGGGTTTTACCCCAAAGGATATTGCTTTTTAAAAATGCTTCTGCTTCTTTCATAAAAAATTCTCCCTTTATTCTTTTTATCCTCCCTTAACGGAGGTTTTTTTCGGTATTGTTCTCAGCCTCAACACGATAGGCAAATGCCGATTTGATGGCAAGTGCGCCTTTTTTTATGCCCATCGCGATCAAGAGAAGGAGGTAGGCAAGGAGCGGAAAGCCGAAGAGATACCCAAAGAAGATCACAGGGGGTGATATTTCAAAGGGCAAATTTACGGCAATAGGAAGGTCGGCGCTACCGTAGTGGCGGCTGATATAAAACATATTAAATTCGGTGATTTCTGTAATACCCGTGTAGTAGGCGATCTCGTTGAACACGGTGGCGATGACAACGCACACGGCAAAAACAGGGAGCGCCTTTAAAATGCTTTTGTGTTTTAGCGGCACGTACTCCGAGGAAAGAAGATACACGCCGTTTACGATCATTATTCCGTGGCAGAGCATCGTTTGCAAATTGATACCCGCGACCTCAGAAAAGACCGTGGCAGGAAAAAGCATCACCGCCGCGCCCGCTACAATAAAGAATGTGCCGAGAAGCACGGCGAGGGACTCGTGGAGCCTTCCCTTTTTTGTCACACCGAAAAGAATGTCCAAATAGAGTGGCAAATAGCAGAACTGAAACGGAAAAGCGTTCCAGCAGATATGAAAGACGAGCTTTCCGTCGACGACGGAAAAATTTAAAACGTATTGCTTATATATCTCGAAAAGAATGACGCATATCCCCGTAATGAGGATAAAGCGGCGCACGTGCTCGGGATGCTCTCTTTTGTGAAGAAAAACGACGAGAACACAGCCAAGCACCACGAGTGTCAGTATCAAAATGTGAAAGCCTCCAAACGGCTTAGGCTCCTCGCACGGTGTGCGCAGGAGGGTGTCTATTTTTATCCAAAAATCCATATTTTTACTTTGCTTATTCTTTCGTTCTTGTTTTACTCTTCGCTATCGGTATAGGAATAGACCTCGCCGCATTCAAAATAGCGGACGACAAGCTCGGGGTGCCTTTCTTTTAAGTCCTCGCTCAAAAGGCGCATTCCGTCGCGCTCCGAGCCGATGTGACCCATAACGATAAGCGATTTGTTTTTTCCGAGGGCGGCGGCATCGCGCGCATATTCTGCGAGCATCCACTCGCACGCTTCACCCACCAAAACGATCTCCACGTCCTCGCTTTTAAGTAGGTCAAAGACACCGCCCGGTGTGCCAAAGCAAAGGGCAAAGCGCGTGGCTTTTTTGTTTCTTTCTCCCGCAATACGCACGTGAGCAACACCGAGGTGCTCTTCAATACGAGAGGCAAGCTCAAGGGCAGTAAGCGGCTCGTCGGACTCAAAGAGATGCGAGGCGGCATAGGGCGTGGGAAGCACCTTGCCCCGAAGTCCGAGATAGTGAAGCTCGCCCTTGGAAATTAGGTCCTCGGCTCTGTAATGCATACAGTCGTGGTAACGAAAAACGGTGATTTCGCTTTCGTCAAGAAGCTTCTTTTTTTCTGTTGTTACGGCATCTGCGCCGAAAACGTCCATATGGTCGTAATAGGTTGGTTCGTGCACGATCAGCATATCCGCGCCCCATTCTTTGACGGCACGGATAACGTCAACCGTGGCAAACATAGCCAGCGCAAGCTTTTCAACTTCCTTTTCCGTGTCGCCTGCTTTTACGGTATCGCAGGTGACGGGAGGAATGCAAGCGCCCTCCTTTAATTCTTTGATCAGTTCCTTTGCCTTCATAAAGCACTCCCTTATTTACGGTCTTTTGTTGCCTTCACTTTTTCCATAGTCTTCAAGAAAAGGCGGGTGAGCACAGTGGCGATGATAATGCCGATAGCCAGAGCGGCGGCAAGGGCAAGCGTGGCAAACGCCTTGCCGGAAAAAAGCTCTCTTCCTCCGCTAAGTCCGTACGCCATCGTATAGTAAAGCGAGGAGCCGGGAACGAGGGGGATCAGCGAGGGGATAATAAAGACGGTTGTGGGTGCTTTGAGCGTGCGCGCGAGGATCTCCGCATAAAGCGACAGAAGAAGCGCGACGATAAAGTAGGCGGTGGGCTCGTCGGTGCCGAGGTGCGTAAGAATGAGGACAAAAAGCCAGCCGATAGCGCCGCCGAGAAAAACGGATAGGAGCTTTTTGCCGTGCAGATTAAAGAGAACGCCAAAGGCAAGGGCTCCGATGCCCGCGGTGATAATTTCAATAACGTTCGTCCAGCTCATAGCGCGGCACCTCCCGTTAAAAATACGGCAAGGAAATAGCCTGCGGCAAGGGCAATGGCGGTCAGCACCGCTTCAAGAAGGCGCAAAATGCCCGTTACACTGTCGCCCGTAAAAAGATCGCGCAGGGCGTTGGTAAAGCCGATGCCCGAAACGAGAAGCATCACGTTTCCGATAATGATCTTGTCGCCGCTCGCCGCAAAGCCAAGCCGCACGCAAAGGAAGGCGGCAAGGGTAACGAAGAAGGAGCTAAGAAGCTTTGAGAGGATAACGTTGCTCACCGTTTTCTCCGAAAGCAGAGCGACAAGGCGCACGCCCGCACCGATGAAGAATGCCAAAAGCGCTTCAAGAGGCGAGCCGCCAAAGAAGAGGGTGAACGCGGCGGCAATCACAGCGTAGGCAAGGAACAGCACCCATTCGGGATATTTTTTGCCGTTTTTTATTTTCGCAAGCTCCTTTTGGATATCCTCGGGAGCAAGACACTCGGCGCAAATGCGGCGAGAGAGCGCGTTGAGCTTATCTAACTTGTAAAAATCCGTACCGAGCGAGGCAATGCGGCGTGTTTGGGTATGGGTTTCGCCGTTTTGGTCCACAACCGTTACGACCATACTGCTGGTGATAATAAAGGCATCCACGCGCACAGCACCGTGAGCGCGGCAGATACGGTTTAAGGAGTCCTCTACTCTATGCACCTCTGCTCCGCTTGTGAGCATTCCCTCACCGATATCCATAGCGCAGTTTAATATTTCTTTCATTATTTCGTCCTTTTTTTGCTTTTAGTCGTCTAAATTAAAGAATTTGTCGGAAACCATATCTAAAAACTGAATGTACGCGTATACGTCCTCTATGCTTTCAAGCTTTCGCTCTAATCTCCAATGATTGAAGACACAACCGTTTTCCTCACACAGAGCGATCCATTCCTCTTTTGTGACCTCGTCGAAGATCTCCTTAGTTTCGCCCATATCGGTTAAGCATATTCTGTCGCCGTAGTTGTAAAGGCAAACGCAAAAGCCGTTACAGCCGTCGTAGGTAAGACCCGTATAGATGATCTCGCAGTGTGCAGCATCGCGGCGGGTTTTAAATTCGGTTTTAACAAGCGCTAATGCTTCCTCGTACGTCATTTTATTTTTCCCTTCTTTCACCGCTGTGGGTGATGAGAATTTTGAAGAGCGTGCGGATCTGATAAGGGGCATCGATGTCGGTAGTGTTTCGGTTGCGGTCAATATCTGTCACGAAGTAGGTGGCGCGCTTATCTCCCGAGACGAGTGTAAGGGTGTCGCCCGCGTCGATATAGCGAAGCTCTTTTAAATCTTCAAGGAAAAAGGGGTTGCTCGTTTCGGCGAGGGTAAAGAGCTCTTCCTCAACCGAAAGGATAAAGTGCTCGGTCAAATCGGCTTCGGGGGTAGTGGCGCGAGGGTAATTCGAGTTCTTCGGATAGACGCATTTTTCGCGGTCAAGGCTTTCCGAGAAGGTAAAGCGCGCGTAATCGTAGTCGCCCGTGCATTCGTATGCCTCCGCCATAATGCCGCCCCAAGAGCGTTGGGAATAGCATCTTTTCTTGCCGTCGTTTAAAATGGGCGTGCAATCCCACATTTCCTGATGATCCCAGCCCGAAAAAAGATAGCCGTGGGCACGAATATCGTCTATAATGGCGTGTCTTTCGGCAAAGCCGAGACAACCCGCTTTGTCAGGCACGCTTTCATCGTCGTAATTTGTCCAGCCGATTACTCTGTATTTCATCTTACACTCTCTTTATATGGAATTTGTCATCCTCAGTCAAGCCGAGAAGGTCAACAGCATTGCCGAACACCTCAAGGCTTTTTTTGAATTTGTCGGGATGGTGCGCGTCGCTTCCCAGATAAAATTTGCATCCGCATTTCTTTGCGATACGGAAGGGACGAAGAATAATATCCTTCTCTTCCTCGGCAAACGTCATATCGCTTTGGTTGAGCTCGATCGCACAGCCAACGCGCGCCGCCTTTTTAAAGAGGTACTCCATTTCATCATTCGGAATCAGTTCAAGCGAGCGAAGGAAATGATCGTGCAAAACGATATAGCCGACCATGGCTCCGACGAAAACAAGATACGCAAGAAGAAGCTGTAGGGGTTCCATTTTAAAGTTATCCGAGGTGAGCCTTCCATCAAGGAGTAAGGAAAGAAAGGCGAGCGCCAGGACGACTCCAAAAACGGCGAACGCGATGAGGTTAAAGATAATACCGAATTTAGCGCTTTTGGCGTTAATATACAGCGCTTGCGTATAGCCCGCGGGGAGTGCTTTTTCAAAATTCTTTTCTTTTGATGTTTTCATGGTTGGCTCCTATAAAGATGATTTAAATGTGGGGACATTTTATTTCTGTTTGCTTTTACTCATTTTCTTGAGGCGTTCAACTAATGCAGATATAATTCCAAAAACAACAGCAAAAACAATAAGACCAAGCAAAATAATCAAATCTAAATCAATATTTGGCGAGTCCAATTCAACGCCGAATGCGTTGACAATACCGTACTGCTGTAAAACGGACTTTTGAACTTTGCTCAAAACTCACATTTGTCCGTTGATTTTCGCCTTAACGGTGGTAATCGAAGCAATCAACATTCTTCTGATCTTACCACACTTGTTTCGTAAGGATTTGAAAGTGAACTCGTCAATAATGCCGCTCTTAAACAACACCGAGAGCCAGTTTTCCGTTTCATTTGCTTCTTTCTGTGCGATTTCGAGCTTGTGAACAAAATCCGCGTTGCTTTCGGCATATTTTGCTTCGGCTATATTCGCGCTGATCGAAGAAGCGGAACGAATAAGTTGCTTTGTATATTCGGGGCGACCTTTTGTTTTTGAGCAAAGCTCGGTAATTTCCACTGCAAATTCGATGGAAAGCTCGTGAGAAGTTTTTGACATAAGAAACTCCTTTGGGTCCGCTGACACGGAGTGATATGGACGGCGGTGCCGTCGTGATATAGCGCAACTGCGTCGCGCGTGATATGGAAAGCCGTTGGCTTTCGTGATATGCGCACTTTGTGCGCGTGGAACGCCATCGCCTTACGTCGCGCAAGCGACATATCACGCACCGACAGGTGCATATCACGAACGCGAAGCGTTCTATATCACGCGCCGTAAGGCGTTATATCACGTCGCTTTGTCTGACCGTGTCAGACAAACGACCGACTTAACGTGTTTAAACATGGTAAAAATATCGTCTGTCATTTCGTAAGTTTCTTCCGATAAAGAACTTTTCGCGTAT
>JAZOSE010000075.1:0-10492 GCA_045656965.1 Eubacteriales bacterium | reverse complement strand
GGAATAGTATCGGTGCCGTATGCAAGCGCCGCAATGGCTTGTGCGCCGCCTACCTTAAAGATGCGGTCGACGCCCGCAATCTTCGCCGCAGCCAAAATAACGGGGTTTACCTTACCGTCAGATGCGGGAGGCGTTACGATGCAAATTTCACCGCATCCGGCGATTTTTGCGGGAATGCTGTCCATCAAAACGGTGGAAGGATATGCAGCGGTGCCACCGGGAACGTAAAGACCGACCTTTTCAATCGGTATTATCTTCTGCCCGATAATAACGCCGTTTTTCTCATTAATAATGAAGCTGTTTCTCTTCTGTGCGGAATGGAAGGTACGGATATTTTCTGCTGCCCTTTCAAGAATTTCGATGAAGCGAGGCTCAACGGAGGCGAACGCCTCGGCAATTTCCTCATCGCTTACTTCAAGGGAAGAAAGTGTGGCTTTGTCAAACTTCTCGCAGTACTCAAAAAGAGCCTTGTCGCCGCGCGCCTTTACATTTTCAATAATATCGCTGACGATGTCCGACACGTTTGCCGTCGGCACGGTGCGATCAAAGATCTCGCTCGAAGAGAGCTTATCGTAATCTAATATCTTAATCATTGTATTAACTTCCTTTTTGCCCGTCAGAAATTTTCCTTGACGAGCTCTGCTATAGAGGCCTTGATTTTATCAATGGCTTCTCTTTTGAATTTATAAGAGGATTTGTTTGCTATCAGCCTTGCGCTGATGGGAACGACGGTCTCAAAAGGGATCAAGTCGTTTTCAAGAAGTGTCTTTCCGGTTTCCACGATATCCACGATAACGTCGGATAAGCCAAGGATCGGGGCGATCTCAATAGATCCGTTCAAGTGGATAATATCGATATCTCTGCACTTTTTGGCATAGTAATCGGCGGCGATTTTTGAAAATTTGGTGGCAACGCGCAGGGTTTTTGAGGGGTCGTCGCGGAAATCCTTTTTTGCGGCCACTGCCATACGGCATTTGCCCATTCCGAGGTCCAAAAGCTCGTAGATATCCGGCTCATATTCCAGAAGAATGTCCTTGCCTGCCACGCCAATATCGGCAGAGCCACGCTCTACGTAAATCGCAACGTCAGAGGGCTTGACCCAGAAATAGCGTACACCCTTTTCGGGATTTTCAAAGATAAGCTTTCTGTTGTTTTCGTGAATGGCGGGGCACTCAAAGCCCGATCGCTCAAAAATATCGTACACCTTCTCGCCAAGGCGCCCCTTGGGAAGTGCAATATTGATCATTTCCATTATGCTTCCTCCCAACCATTTTTACCAAGCCGCACAAGTCGACGGTACCGAATGTCCGTCGGGATCGCGGTCTGCACGGAAACGGTGCTTCCGTCGCCCGAAAGCTCAGAAATCGCGCTAACGACCTTTGCGGTGTCTGCATCCTTCTCCCTTAAAAGAAGAACGTCTACGTCGTATTCCTTTCGATCCTCGCCAAAGCGCTCAAGGCTGTCAAGATAAACCGCAAAGCCAATAGCGCCCGCACGCTTACCAAGCTTTTTCATCAGCCCATCGTATCTGCCGCCCGAAAGCACTCTGTCGGGAATGCCCTTTATGTAGCCTTGAAACACAACACCGCTGTAATATCCGGAGCCCGTGGGCAAGGAAAAGCTGATATTGAGATATTTACCGAGGTCAAGCGACTCAAGAGTCTTTAAGATTTCATAAAATTCACCGAAGGCACCTTTGGCGTCCTCGCTCGTTATTTTAGGAACAAGCGCCTCCTTCATCGCGTCGGCGCTGTCATACTCATTCATAAGAAGAATTGCCAGAGCGGCATTCTTTTCGCTGATTTTTCCACTCAGCACAAGAGCTCTTGCCACGTCTGCGCTTTTTCTGACAATCGCCTCGGAAAGCTCGTCTTTTACGGAGGGTAGATCTGTCATCTGCTCAAGCAGAGCGCAAACAAGCCCTGCGTGAGAAAGGTCAAGCACGCATTCTTCATGCAAAAGCACAAGACTCTTTACCGCAAGCATAAGCACCTCGGCGGTAGCGTATAGATCCACGTCGCCGATGCACTCAAGTCCCGTTTGCATAATTTCTTTGAAATTATGCGTTCCTTGCGTTACACGGTAGACGTTTTCGTTATAATAGAATTTCTCAAGCGTGTCGGTATCATCCTTCGAATTCTTTACAATAGAAAGCGTAACGTCGGGCTTAAGAGCAAGCAGCTTACCCGCCTTATCGGTGAAGGTCAAAATACCGTCGGAGATCAAAAAATCTTTATTTTTCGCGTAAAAGTCGTATTCCTCGAACTTGCTCATTTTATAAGAGCGGTAGCCGAAGCGACTGTAAAGGGAACGCAGAGTATATACCGCGCGCTCCTCGTTTTTAAAAATACTCTGGTCAATCACTGTTCTTTTCCTCGTTCATAGTGCGGTCAATTGCGATTTTATATCCGCCGTCGCCATAGTTGAGGCATTTGCTTACGCGGCAAATGGTCGCCGTGCTGGCACCCGTTTCGGCATTGATCTGCACGTAGCTCTTTCCCTCGCAAAGACGGCAAGCAACGTCAAATCGCTGAGCAATAGATTCAATTTCCTGAATGGTAAAAGCGTCGTCAAAGAACTTTTCGCACTCTTCTAAATTCTCAAGAGAGAGAATGGCGCGAAAGAGGCGCTCCACCGTTTCCTTGTTGTATTTGTGCATAATTTTTCTCCTTATTCACAACATACTGACATTTTAGCACATCACCACGCTAAAGTCAATAGTTTTTTGAAAGAATTTTGGCATTTTTTCTTATTTTTACAGATATTTTTACAGCATCACGCACAAAAACTTCATTCGTATAGCATATTGACATTTTTCTATTTATATGTTAGAATGATAAGCGTTTTACACGTCAGTTTAAAGGAGCAAAACATGAATACAGGTGAACTTCTCTTGTTGTCGCTTGCCTTAGCCAGCGATGCCTTTGCGGTAAGCATTTGCAAAGGTCTATCCTCAAGAAAAGAATTTATAAAAACGGGACTTGTGTGCGGCATTTGGTTCGGCGCCTTTCAGGCACTCATGCCCTTTCTCGGTTGGCTTCTCGGAAGCACTGTGTCGGGTCTTGTAAGCAAGTTTTCCGCATACATTGCTTTCATTCTTCTCGCATTTCTCGGCATTAAAATGATAGCTGAAGCGATCAGGGAAGAAAAAGAAGAGTGTCTTCTCACCGAAGAAGAAAGGATCAGCGAGGAAAAGAAAAACGCTTCCCTTTCCTTCCGCATTATGTTGGCATTTGCCATTGCCACGAGCATTGATGCCTTAGCGGCAGGCCTTACCTTTGCGGTATGCTGTGTCAATATTGCTCTTGCCGTTTCGCTGATCGGTATTATTACCTTTATCTGCTCCTTTATCGGTGCGGCGGTCGGTGCAAGGATCGGCGGCAAATTTAAAGAAAAGGCACAGATCGCAGGCGGCATCATCCTTCTCTCTATCGGTCTTAAAATATTGATTGAGCATATTATCACGCTTTTTTAAAAGAAAAAAGGTTAGCTTTCCACGGCTAACCTTTTCTTTTTCAGTTTTCGAGCTGACGGCTTAAAAATCCCGCCGCAGTCTGTATCAGCTTAAGCTCAGGCTCGGATACCGAGGCGCCCTCGTCGCTTTCCATAGGAAGCACCGAGCAAACGCAACCGATCATATCCCCCTCGGTGATGATCGGCATCGCACAGCTGATATAGTGAGAGCCACCGTCGGCAATCACGGGGATCTTCGCTTGCCCCGCCTTGTGCGAATAGAGCTGACGGCGCTCCATGATCTCCTCGAGCTCCTCCGACATTTTTCGATCGGCGTATTCACGTTTCCCGACACCTGCTGTTGCAATTACTGCGTCTCTATCGCAAATAATTACCGAAATATCGCAAATTTTGTGGAGAGTCTCGGCATACTGTGCGGCAAAGGCGGCAAGCTCACCGATGGGAGAATATTTTTTAAAGATCACCTCGCCCTCGCGGTCGGTATAGATCTCTAGCGGGTCCCCCTCGCGTATTCTCATAGTTCTTCTTATTTCCTTGGGAATAACGACGCGCCCAAGGTCGTCAATTCTTCTGACAATTCCTGTTGCTTTCATATATATAAATCTCCTTGTTTTTTCATGTGCGAGGTTAGTATTTGTAAAACAGGTGAATTTATACTTAATATTTAATTTTTAAGGCAGCTATGATATAGAAAAATCAATTCCCTAGTCTGCCTTTAAAGCATCACAAAGCACATGCATATGGATACAATAAAACAAAAACTCCTTTCGTTTCGAAAGGAGTTTTTGTTTTTAAGTTTTTTCGAACTGACTGTTATAAAGCGTAGCGTAGAAGCCGTTTTGGGATAGGAGTACTTCATGCGTTCCCTGCTCGACGATATCGCCGTCCTTCATCACGAGAATCACGTCGCATTCCTTGATGGTGGAAAGACGGTGCGCAACCACAAAAACGGTTCTTCCCTTCATCATTTCGGCAAACGCTCTTTGCACGCGCATTGCGGTACGCGTGTCGATAGACGAGGTTGCCTCATCAAGAATAAGCATCGCGGGCGAGGTGAGCATTACGCGCGCGATACAGAGCAGTTGTCGCTGACCTGCCGAGAGATTTCCGCCGTTTTCAGTCACCACGGTGTCATACCCGTTCGGCAATCGACGGATAAAGCTATGCGCGTGCGCCGCCTTTGCAGCTTCTATAACCTCTTCGTCACTCGCGTCGGGGTTGCCCATACGGATATTTTCCTTCACGGTGGTAGAGGAAAGCCATGTCTCTTGCAAGACCATACCGTAATTTTTGCGCAGGCTCTCGCGCGTGATCTCGGTTATGGGGTGACCGTCCACCGCGATCTCTCCCCCTTTGACGTCGTAAAAACGCATCAAAAGGTTGATCAGCGTAGTCTTTCCGCAGCCCGTAGGACCTACGATCGCCACGCGCTTGCCCGCCAAAACCTCAAGATTTAAATTTTTGATCAAGGGTCGCTCAGGCACGTAAGAGAAGCTGACCGACTTCAAGGAAACCTTCCCCCTTGCTTCCTCTAACACAATAGCATTCTCGCCGTCGGGTGTTTCTTCCTTTTCGTCGAGAAGCTCAAAGACGCGTGCGGCGCACGCAAGCGCATTTTGCAGCTCAGCGATAACGCCTGAAATTTCATTAAAGGGCTTTGTGTACTGCGTGGTATAGGAAAGGAGGCTCGAAAGCGCGCCGACGGTGATGGGGCTTCCAAAGCCAACGCCCAAAACCGCGAGAACGCCGAAGCAACCGATAACTGCATAGATCACGCTATTGACAAAGCGTGTCGTCGGATTGACGAGCGAGGAGAAGAATATCGCCTTGACGGAAATTTTATTAAGCCTTTCGTTGCCCTCATCGAACGTGCTTGCCGCCGCCTCCTCGTGAGAAAAGGCGCGAAGAAGCTGAGCGTTACCCACCATTTCCTCGATATACGCCGTCTGTGCGCCGCGCGCGACCGACTGCTCGAAAAAAAGCTTATGCGTGCGCGAGGCGATAAATCTGGCGATAAAGAGCGAAAGAGGGGTGAGAACAACGACCAAAAGCGCGATCAAAGGATGAATAACAAGCATAAAAACGAGTGTTCCGAGAATCGTGAGAATGCCCGTAAAGAACTGGGCAAAGCCCATAAGAAGTCCATCGGAAAACTGGTCCACGTCAGCGATCATACGGCTGACGATATCGCCCGTTTTATGAGAGTCTAAATAGGAAAGCGGAAGCTTTTGTATCTTCTTTATCGCATCGTTTCTGACGTCGCGCACAATGTGGAAGGAAATGCGGTTATTGACCGTATTCATCAGCCACTGTGCAAGCGCAGTCAAAAGAACGAGAACGGTAATTTTAAGAAGATACGGCAGGATATCCGCAAGCACAAAGCTTGCACCGAAGGCATCGACCACCTTACCGATCAGGATCGGGACATAAAGCGTCATCGCCACGGACGCGGCGGCAAGAAGGAAGGATACGAGCATAAGAAGCTTATATCTGCCAAGATATTTAAGAACGCGAGAGGCGGTTTTTACCGTGTTTTTCTGCTTTTTCATATCGCGTCCTCCTTTTTATACTGGGAGTCGTAGATCTCGCGATATACAGAAGAGGTGGAGAGAAGCTCCTCGTGCGTTCCCTTGGCAACCAGCTCTCCGTCCTCTAAAACGAGGATAAGGTCAGCGTGGCGCACCGAGGCAATTCTTTGAGAAACAACGAAGGAGGTGCACTCTTCCTTGGCAAGCGTGCGGCGAAGCGCGGCATCCGTAGCAAAGTCTAATGCAGATGCGGCATCGTCAAGAATGAGGATCTCGGGGTTTTTAACCAAGGCTCTGGCGATCGTCAGCCTTTGTCTTTGACCGCCCGAGAGGTTCTTTCCTCCCGCTTCAAGCAAATAGTCTAAGCCCTCGTCTTTTGCCTTTAAAACGTCGGTGGCTTGCGCCTTTTCTATCGCGAGGAGGCACTCCTCGTCCGTTGCCGTCGGCTTTCCCCATTTGATATTATCACGAATGCTTCCCGAAAAAAGCACCGCACGCTGAGGAACGATACCGATTTTAGAAAGCAGAGTATCCTTCTTATATTCCTTTACGTTACAACCGTTTACAAGGATCTCTCCCTCGCTTACGTCGTAAAAGCGCGAAAGAAGGTTGATCAGCGTGGTTTTTCCCGAGCCCGTACCGCCGATAACGCCCACAGTCGTCCCACGCGGAACGGAAAAACTGACGTTTTTCAAGCTCTCATCACCCGCACCGTTATAACGGAAGGAAACGTCGCGGAAGGAGACCGCCTCTGCATTTTCGTCCTCGGTAGGATCGCTTTCGGGATAGCTTTGAGAGGGTATAATTTCAAGGACAGCACCGATGCGGTTTCCGCACGCGGCACCCTTGGTCATCGTGATAATAAGGTTAGCCAGCTTGATAAGCTCCACAAGGATCTGCGTCATATAGTTCCAAAGCGCAATGACCTGACCCTGCGAAAGATCGCCGCTCTCCACACGGAACGAGGACGACCAAAGAAGATATACGATGCCAAGATTGATAATAACGTAGGTGAGGGGATTTAAAAACGCGGAAATGCGTCCTACGAATTTCTGATGGTGCGTCAGCGCGTCGTTTTCCGCATAAAACGCCTCAATCTCCTCATCCTCGTGGCAAAACGCGCGGATAACGCGCACACCGTTGATATTCTCACGGGTGCGTCCAAGCACGCGAGCCAAAGATGCTTGCACGCGCTTATAAAGCGGTATCGTTAAAAGCATAATACCGAAAACGACGACCGAAAGAAGCGGAATAACGACCACGAACGGCACAGCTGCCTTGCCGTCTACAAAAAAAGCCATGACCATCGCGCCAAAAACGACGAGAGGCGAGCGAAGCAAAAGGCGAAGCGCGAGATTGGTCGCGCTTTGGATCTGGTTTACGTCACTGGTCAAATTGGTGACAAGACGAGCGTTGCCCACCTTATCAAGATCGGCGTACGAAAGCGTACCGACGTGATGAAAAACGGCACTTTTGATGTTTTTAGCAAATCCGCAAGCGGCGCGCGCAGAAAAATACTGTGCTATCAGCGTGCAAGAAAGACCGATCACACCGAGAAGCAAAAGAACGCCCGTTGAGCCGACGATGGTATGATAACTTCCCCCTCTTGCCGCAGGAATGCCATAATCGATCATATAAGTCATAATCAAGGGAACCAACAGCTCAAAGGCAACCTCAAGCGCCTTGAAAAGAGGAGCAACCACGCACTCTTTTCTGTATTCCCGCATATACTTAAACAGTTTTTTCAAAGCAAATTCCCCTTATGAATAAATGAAGGTTACCGTAATAAGAGCATTTGCGGCGCCAATATCCTCGTCACCCGCTTCTTCGGGATGAAGATTTAAAAGATACTGCGTCTCCATATTATCTAACGCGTACTTTTCGCCCGGAATAATAAAATTGACCCTGTTTTTTGTCTTCCATGCACGAAGCGTGCGCTGAATATTCTCCGAGGCAAATCGGGATCTTGCAACGAACTTGACCAAGGATTCCCCGCTGTATCGGCAGGAGGCAACCGCATAGTCCACCGCCATCGTCAAGCGCCGACTGCTTTTTATCCGACTTAAATCAATGATCTTCATAATGTTCCTTTAATACCCGAGGTCCACGCGATTACGGATCTCGCCATTCGCGTAAGCCTCTATGTTTTTTATAATTTCCTCCATACAGCGCTCGCGGGCTTCCTTAGCGCCCCACGCCATATGCGGTGTTAAAATTACGTTTTTCTTATCAAAAAGCTTGGCATAGGGATGACCAAGAGAAAATGGCTCAGCGGTATAAACGTCCGTGCCGAAGCCTCCCAGATGTCCGTTTAATACAAGCTCGGTTACCGCCGCCTCGTCAAGAACCGCCCCGCGTGCCGCATTGACGAGAATACTGCCTCTTTTCATTTTAGAAAGGCGCTCGGCACTTAGAGACAGACGCGTCTCGTCGGTAAGCGGAGTGTGAACGGTCAGAATATCCGACTCCTCCAAAAGCGTGTCAAGCGAAACGCACTCAACGCTTTCCTCGGGCGTTCTTTTACATACGAGAACGCGACAGCCGAAGGCGCTTGCCACCGCACCCACGCGGCGACCGATATTTCCGTAGCCGTATATGCCCCACGTTTTTCCGCTTAGCTCGTGATAAACGGGCGCGACCTTGTTGGCAAAGGCACCGAGAGAGTAAGCACCGCTTTTGGTATATTCGTCATACTCGGATAAGTGCGTTACAAGCGCAAGCACGGTAGAAACGGTAACGGCGGCAACGCTATCGGTCGAATATCCCACCACGTTACAAACGGCAATTCCCTTTTCCCTACAATAGTCCACGTCAATATTGTCGTAGCCCGTTGCGGCAACGCAAATGAGCTTTAAGCGCTCTGCGTTTTTAAGGGTCTCTCTGTTACATTTCACCTTGTTTAAAACGAGAACGTCGGCTTGGGCGATGCGCGAGGACATTTCCTCTGCCGAGGTCGTTTGATAGACCGTTACGTTTCCAAGCGAGGAAAAAGGAGAAAGGTCGAGGTCGTCCCCGAGCGTTGCGGCATCTAAAATCAAAATATTCATCATTTTATCCTTTTAGTTTATCCAGCTATAAAGCTCACCCTTATGGGAAAGCGATGCCGAAAAATAAGCCCTTGCAAGCGCGAATAAATGCTCGGTATCCTCAGCGCCTGCCGTTTCTGCGGCAGAGTGCATAGCAAGCTGAGAGAGCCCCACGTCCACCGTAGGAACGGAAACGTGGCGAAGCGAAATGGGACCCAAGGTTGAGCCTCCGCGCATATCGGCGCGGTTGTAGTAGGTCTGATACGGAATATTCTCACGCTTTAAAAGCGCTATAAGCAATCCTTCGGAAAGGGCGTCGGTCGCATAGCTGCGCGAAGCGCTATGCTTGATAACAATGCCGCCATTCATATAAACACCGCCCGTGTCCTTGTCAGCAAGCTCGGGATGAGCGGGATGCACGGCGTGGGCGTTGTCAGCGGAGAGCAAAAAGCTTGCGCTAAGCATTTTAGCATAGTCGGCACCGCCTTTACCAAGCGCCACGGCAATTCTTTCAAGCGTACGGCTCAAAAGCGAGGAATCTGCGCCGCTATCGCTTAAGCTCCCCACCTCTTCACCGCTAAGAACAGCGAGAAGCGGTATAGCGTGCCTGTTGCTTGAGGACAAAAGTCCTTCAAGAAGAGCGTAAACGCATTGTAAGTCGTCAAGGCGAGGAGAAGTGACGTACTTTTCTTCGCTCCAAAGAAACGCCTTTTGCGTCGAAACAAGATATACCTCGCGGCTCAAAATATCCTTTTCCTCGCACGAAAGAAGCGAGGAAATAAGAGAGGCGAGCGTCGTCTTTCCTCCCGAAAGCACGGGAAGAAGATCGGTTTTAATATCAAGAGCCTTCTCCTTTACGTCCTTGCTTAGATGCGGTGCCAAAGAAGGAATGACAAGGGCGTCTTCATAACGGAAAAGCCTTTCCTCCACGCCTTCCGTAGAAGAAAGCATCACGCGGCCCGCAAGCGAAAGCGGACGGTCCAGCCAGCTTTCAAGGATCATGCCGCCGTACTTTTCTACGCAAAGACGAGTGTACGCGCCTTCATTGCGCTCTTTTTTTACAAAAAAGCAGGGAGAGTCGCTGTGGGCGGCGGCAAGCTGAAAGGAGCGAGCGTCACCGCTCGGAATCTTAAAGGCAACGAGCGCGCCGCCGTGCGTAAAGAAATACGCGTCGCTCGCGGTAAAGGACCAATCCTCGGCCTCGAGGATCTCTTGAAAGCCATTCTTTAAAAGAACACCTTTCACCTCGCTGACGGTATGATAGGGCGTCACGCAAGCGTCTAAAAATTCACACAGCCTTTTCTTCACGGTATATTCCTGCCTTGTAGGTATAATTTATAATTATCTTATTATATATTATCACACTTTTTTCTCCAAGTCAACATAATAAAGAAAAATACCGAACGCATTGCGTTCGGGATTTTGGTGCTCCTGCGGAGAGTCGGACTCCCGACACCTTGTTTA
>JAZOSE010000074.1:0-8190 GCA_045656965.1 Eubacteriales bacterium | reverse complement strand
CTTTGCGTGGTCGGAAACTTCCTTCCCGTGCCCTTTATCCTTCTTTTTATCCGCAAGATCCTCGCTTGGATGAAAACCGTCAAGCACCTTGATAAAATTGCCCTTTGGTTAGAAAGAAAGGCGCAAAAGAAGTCCGACAAGGTTATGAAGGGCGTTGCCTCGGGACTCTTTCTTTTCGTAGCGATCCCCTTTCCCGGCACAGGCGCGTGGACGGGGGCGCTGATCGCCTCGCTCTTTGATATGCGTATGCGCTACGCACTCCCCGCTATCCTTCTCGGCATTGTTGCCGCAGGCGTTATTATGTCGCTTCTTTCCTATGGTCTTGTCGGCGGCATCTTCCAAATTTTTGCATAACGAAAAACGCAAGCAAACGCTTGCGTTTTTTTCTTTTTTCTGCACAAACTAAAACGAAGGGAGGGAAGAACGTGAAGCACAATTTGAAAAGCGCGCTTCGGCGCATATATACTGATTTTTCGCACCGCACGCTCTTTTTTCTCTACGGCGGCGGAGCATTTAATGCGCTTTACGCGCTTTTTTATATTGTCTTTTCATTGATCAGCGACAGTGAAATGCACCTTGTTTTTTCTCTTTATTATACGATGCTTACCATAAACAGACTCTTTTTGGTCCATTCCTACCGTCTCACACAAAAGGGGGAGGCAAGGGATAACCGCCGTATCTTCCGTCATAGCGGAGTCTTTGTTTTTGCCCTCGGTCTTTCGCTCATTCCTCTTTCTGCCTTTTTGCCCACAAAGCACCGCGCGCTTTTATATTCTCCGCTTCTTCTCGCCGTCTCGCTTGCATACACGCTTTTATCGCTTCTTTTCTCTCTTCGCGGAAGCCTTCGCCATGGGCGGCGGGGAAGTCTTATCCTTTCTGCCGCGAAAAACGTCAGCCTTGCGGGTGCCTTCGTCTCTCTTTTGTCGCTTAAAAGCGCCCTTCCTCCTGCTTTCTCCTTCCTCGGTGTTCTTTCGGTTTTAGCAACGTTGTCGCTTGGTGTATTTATGGTGATGTGCGGAAAAGGAAAAGACCCGTTCTTCTCTTGAATAACGGGTCTTAAAAATGTTTTTTTCTTTTTGCGTATAATTTTGCGAAAAACGGGTAAATACTTGGGCAAAACCAAACGAAAGGAATTTTTATGAAAACCGTAGCATCAATACTTTTATCCCTCATACTTATCTCATTTCTTCTTTTAGCGCTCCCCGTCAGCGGAGAGGAGGCGCTTTACGACAGCGTCCTTCGCTTACACGTCTTGCCGGCAAGCGATAGCGCCGAGGACCAAAACCTCAAAATAGCCGTGCGCGATGCCGTGCTTGAAAAATACGGCGAGGCACTCGCCGCCGTAAAAAGCAAGACGGAGGCAGAAGCACTTTTAAGCGAGCGACGCGGTGAGATCGAGGAATTTGTAAACGCCTTTTTAAAGAAAAAGCATATCGAACAGCATGCCACCGTCACGCTGGAACGCGAATATTTTGACACACGCGCATACGGTGAGATCACGCTTCCCGCAGGCTACTACAGCGCCCTTAAAATCACGCTTGGCAAGGGAGAAGGGCAAAACTGGTGGTGTGTTTTATACCCCTCCTTATGCACCGAGGCGGCGATGGGAGAGCGCGTGAATATCGCCAAGGAGCAGCTTTCCGAGAGCGAATATCGCCTCGTTACCGACAGCGGCTATCTCGTGAAATTCCGTACTCTTGAAATTCTAAATGGAATTTTCGGGAAATAACCCCTCTTTTTTCGGTCTATATCTTGTTTTTTTCTCTTTCGTGTGCTAAAATAAAAGATAACGCAGTGCTAAACTCAAGAAAGAGAGAAAAAACGGTATGAGAATTGTAGTAAAGGTAGGCACCTCCACCCTCGCCTACGAAAGCGGTCATCTCAATATCCGCCACACCGAGGAGCTTTGCAAGGTCCTCTCCGACCTTAAAAACGCAGGGCACGAGATCATTCTCGTTTCCTCGGGCGCTATCGGTATGGGCGTCGGCAAGCTTTCCTTGAAGGAACGCCCCTCGGATATCCCCACCAAGCAGGCGGCGGCGGCAGTCGGTCAGTGTGAGTTAATGTATACCTACGACCGTCTTTTCTCGCTTTATCATCATAACGTCGCGCAGCTTCTTTTAACGGGAAGCGACTTTGCAAGCGACGAGCGCCACGAAAACTTCCGCAATACCGTGCTTCGCCTCTTGGAGCTTGGTGCGATCCCCGTCGTCAACGAGAACGATACCGTTGCCACCGAGGAGATCAAGGTCGGTGATAACGATACGCTCTCCGCGCTCGTTGCCGTCAGCACTGAAGCAGACCTTTTGATCCTTCTTTCGGATATCGACGGGCTTTATACCGCTGACCCGCATAAGGATCCCTCGGCGCGCCTCATTGAGCGCGTGGAAAGCATCACGCCCGACGTTCTCGCCCTCGGTGGTGAGAGCGGCACCTCGCTCGGCACGGGCGGTATGGCAACCAAGCTTTCCGCGGCTCGTCTTTGCGTCGAAAACGGATGCGATATGATCATCACCAACGGCTCGCACCCCGAGTATCTTTACGATATTATGGACGGTAAGAACGTCGGCACGCGCTTTGTCAGCTTGAAAAAAGGAGAGTAAGCCGTGACAACGAAAGAGCTTCTTTGTCGCGCCGTTAAGGCGAAGGACAATATCTTCTCGCTTTCCGAGGAGCTTAAAAACCGCGTCCTTCTTTCTATGGCGGACGCGCTTATCGCACAAACCGACGATATCCTTTCTGCCAATGCGATCGACGTTGAGGCGGCAAGGGACTCGCTTTCCAGCGTCATGATCGACCGCCTGCTTTTAACGCGTGAGCGCGTTCTCGGTATGGCAAACGGCATCCGCGAGGTCGCCGCCCTCCCCGACCCTGTCGGAAGGGTGCTTTCGTCAAGCCAAAGAGAGGACGGTCTTACGATAGAAAAGGTATCCTCCCCCGTTGGCGTCCTTGCTATTATCTACGAAAGCCGCCCGAACGTCACCTCAGATGCCGCGGCACTTGCCTTTAAGAGCGGAAACGTTTGTATTCTTCGCGCAGGTAAGGAGGCGCATAAAAGCGCCGCCGCCATCACCGAGGCATTAAGAGGCGCGCTCGAAAAGGCGGGCGTGGACCCCGATATGCTTCTTCTTGTGGAGGACACCTCAAGAAAGAGCGCAGAGGAGCTGATGACGGCGCGCGGCGAGGTCGACCTTCTTATTCCCCGTGGCGGTAAGGGGCTGATCCAAGCGTGCGTCAACAACGCCAAGGTTCCCTGCATCGAAACGGGAACGGGCATTTGCCATATCTATATCGACGAAAGCGCCGACGAGGAAAAGGCACTCGCCATTCTTGAAAACGCAAAAACCTCGCGTCCCTCGGTTTGTAACGCCATAGAGGTCTGCCTTGTAAACGAAAAGCTTGCGCCCACCGTTCTTCCGAAGATCTACGAGCGCCTCGTTGTCGCTCGAAAGCAGGCGGGAAAGATCCCCGTTGAGCTTCGTCTTGACGAAAAGGCTCTTTTGTATACCGAAGGAAAAGCCGCGAGCGACGAGGATTTTGATACCGAATTTTTGGATTATATTCTTGCTGTGCGCGTGGTTAAGGACGTGGTTGAGGCGATAGCGCATATCGCTCGTCACTCCACTCATCATAGCGAAGCCATCATCACCGAAAACGAGGAGAACGCCCGTCGCTTCACCTCGGCGGTAGATAGCGCAGCGGTGTACGTCAACGCCTCCACCCGCTTTACCGATGGCGGCGAGTTCGGTCTTGGCTGTGAAATGGGCATCTCCACGCAAAAGCTTCACGCAAGAGGACCTATGGGTCTTTCGGAGCTTTGCACCTACAAATACATCGTACGCGGAAACGGTCACATACGCTGACGAAAGGAACGACTTATGAAAACTATTGGCTTTATCGGTTGCGGCAATATGGGCGGCGCGCTTCTTCGCGCCACGCTGAAAGCGCTCTCTCCCGATTGCGTTTTTGTTGCCGACTCGGACGAAAACAAGACGGCGGCATTTAAAAAGGAGTACGGTGTCACCGTCACCACCGCACAGGGTATCGCGAAATCGTGCGACGCTATCGTCCTCGGCGTTAAGCCGCAGGTGCTTTTTGCGCTTCTTTCTTCTCTCTCGCCCGCGCTTGAACAAAGAGAGGAGAAGCCGCTCCTTATCTCTATGGCGGCAGGCATTTCCTTAAAGAGCATCAAGGAAGCCGTCGGAAGCCTTCCTCTCATCCGCATTATGCCCAACACCCCCGCCTCTGTCGGAGAGGGAATGATCCTTTGGGCAGAGGACGGTGCAAGCGAGGAGCATACCGCCTTCTTTACGACCGCCTTTTCTCTTGCGGGCAAGTTAGACAAGCTCGACGAAAAATTTATCGACGCCGCCTCCGCCCTTTCGGGATGCGGACCTGCCTTTGTGTGCCTTTTTGCCGAGGCACTTGCCGACGGTGCCGTCGCTTGCGGACTTCCACGGCAAAACGCAAGCCTTTACGCCGCGCAAACGCTTCTCGGTACAGCAAAGCTGATCCTTGAAAGCGGTGAGCATCCTGGCAAATTAAAGGATGCCGTATGCTCCCCCGGCGGCACCACGATCGAGGGTGTCCGAGCTCTTGAGGAGGGCGCGCTTCGCGGCACCGTGATGGATGCCGTTGTTGCCGCCTACGAAAAAACGCTTGCGCTCGGCAAAAAATAATTTCAAAAAAGCCGAGCCTTCGGCTTTTTTGCGCTTAAAGAGGATTGTATGAATATTAAAAAATGGCTTAGGAAAAACACCGAAGGCCTTTACGGAAAAACCGTTGCGATCACAGGCTCCACGGGCGGTCTTGGCAGAGAGCTTTGTAAATATCTCGCCGCGCTCGGTGCCTCGCTTATCCTCGTTGACAGAAACGAGGAGCGCTCTCGCGCCTTCGGAGCAGAGCTTTCCGCTCTCTATCCGCACACGCGCGTTAAAACGGTTTGTGCCGACCTTTCTCACCTTAGCTCGGTGAAGGCGGCTTGCGAAAAGCTTCTTTGCGAGGATATCGACGTTTTCATTCATAACGCGGGCGCGTACAGCATTCCTCGCTATACCACCAGCGTCGGCTACGATAACGTCTATACCATCAATTTTATCTCTCCCTACTACATCATTCGCACTCTCCTTCCTAAGCTGGAGGAGAGAAGGGGCAGGGTCGTGGTCGTGGGAAGCATTGCCCACCGCTATTCAAAGACCGACCCGAACGACCTTGATTTTTCAGAGAAAAAAAGGGCGTCGCTCGTGTACGGCAACGCCAAAAGATACTTGATGTTTTCTCTTTATCCTCTCTTTAAGGGCTCGCGCGCCAAGCTCTCCGTCACCCACCCCGGCATCTCCTTTACGGGCATTACCGCGCACTATCCCAAGGCAATCTTCGCCATCATCAAGTACCCGATGAAGCTGATCTTCATGAAGCCGAAAAAGGCGTCGCTCTCGCTTCTTCGCGGTGTCTTTGACGAGACAGAGGACGGCACGTGGATCGGCCCCCGCATCTTCGACGTATGGGGCAAGCCGAAAAAGAAGCGCCTTCGCGGTGTAAGTGAAAAGGAAAGCGCCCGCATCGGCGCTGCTGCGGACATGATCTACTACAGTGTAAAAAATAATGACGTATAAAAAACGGCTTGCCTCGGCAAGCCGTTTTCGCTTTAAGATATCTTTTCGATAAGTGCCTCGTATAGCGCCGCCGTTTCTTCGGTGCTCTTTTCTCCTAAAATGACCTTTGTGCCGTCCTTCAAGGTCAAAAGGATCAGCTTTTCAGCATTGCTGTATGCAAGGCGCGTGTGGCTGCCGTGCGCCTCGCTCGTAAAAAGTCCCATCGAAAGCACAGGCGAGCCGAAGCCGCTGATGCGGTGGGCGTCATCGTCATCGATCAGCATGGCGGAGGCAATATCCTCATACGCAAATTCTTTTGTGCGCCAGTACGTCGGGTCAACCGTCAAGGCGTCCTCGCCTACGGAAAATGCGATCTCGCCCGTAAAGCAAAGCAACGCGCAAAAAATGAGAATGACGACGATAAGAGGGAGCGCGACGGCAAGGGATATCTTATCCTTCTTGTTTCTTTTTGCGTTTTCGGGCGAGATCTCGCCGCGCGCAATAGCCTTTTTAAAAATAACGTAGGCGTACACCGTAGGAATAAAGGCGTTCGCAAGTGCCGCCGCGAAAAGCGCAACGATCAAAACCACAGGGCTTTGCGGCAAAAGCACGCAAAAGAGAAGAAGAACACCGGCGATCACACCGACCCTTCCCGAAATGCGGTGGGTGCGCATCCAAATATCGTCGCTTACCAGCGTCGGATGGATCTTAATGCCAAAATAGCGGTTGCGCTTCGCCTTGGGCATGTAGTTGCCAAGAAGAATAAACAAAACGCCCAAAAGCACGTAAAAGAGGCTGTACGGCACAAACTTGCCGCTCAAAAGCGTTGCGTAAACAATAACGGACGAGAACACCGTAATAGCGGGCAAAAGGCATATCGAAACGGTAACGATCTTTTCGCTCTGTCCGTTTTTGTGAAAGTCGTGAAGCATCGTGCCAACGCAAAGAAGGTGCAAGACCAAAAAAAGAAGCGGCAGTAAAACGGTGATATAAACGGTCGAAGCCCCGGCGCTGCCTACCGTAGCAAACAGCTTATTCCAAAGGATGAGTCCTATGGCAATGGGTGCCAAAATAATAAAGAATGATAAAATGAACAATATCTTGTTTTTACGTGTCATTGTTCTTTCCTCCCTTAAGACCGGCGAGCCAAAGCATCGTTTCCTCTAAAATTGAGGTGTTCAGCTCGTAAAACAGAAATTTTCCGTCGCGCGTGCAGCGCACAAGATCGGCTTCCTTTAAAACCGACAGATGTCTGGATATCGCCGCATCCGTCACCTCAAAGCGCGCCGCAATATCACCTGCCG
Source organism: Eubacteriales bacterium (assembly GCA_045656965.1). GTDB lineage: Bacteria > Bacillota > Clostridia > Oscillospirales > CAG-272 > UBA1740. Next base: position 1,292 of record JAZOSE010000074.1, on the reverse strand, counting down.
CGTGCTTTCCCGACTTTAATAGCTCTAAAATCTCTCGCCTCGTCGGGTCGGCAAGAGCGCGGAGCGTTTTTTGAAGTCCCACGGGTATCTCCCCTCTTTGTCATTTAACTGAACTGTTAAATATAGTATATCACGCACCCACCCCTTTGTCAAGAGGGAATCAAAAAACGGTATTTGCCTCGTTTTTTCATTTTGCTTCGCTATAAGAGGAAACAAAAAGTAAATACCCCCTTTTCAAATCGTGGGAAATGTGATATGATAGAGCTATCAAAAGAAAAGGGGAAAGGATATGACCTTTTACGAGCTTGCAAAATCGCGCTATTCTGTGCGTTCTTATAAAGGAGAAATGATCAAGGAAAGCGAGCTTTCCGCCATTATCGAGGCAGGAAGAATTGCACCCACCGCCTGCAACAATCAGCCGCAAAAAATATATATCGTGAGGAGCGAGGAAAAGCTTTCTCGCTTGCGCGGGGTGTGCCGCTTCACCTTTAACGCCCCCCTCGTTTTAGCCGTCGGGTACGACTCTGAGCGCGATTGGAAAAACCGTCGCACCGAGGGGTGTCACTCGGGCGAGACCGATGCCGCGATCGTTTTAACGCATATGATGCTTGAAGCGCACGAGCTTGGCGTGGGATCTTGCTGGGTCGGTGCGTTCTCTGAGAGCAAGGTCCGCGAGGCGCTTTCTATCCCCGAGGGTATCCGCATCACCGCCCTTATGCCGCTCGGCTACCCTGCCGACGATGCCGCACCGCTCGATTTGCATAGCATCTACCGCGAAAAGAGTGACACCGTAGAAACCATCTAAACAAAAGGACTGAACGGCTCCGTTCAGTCCTTTTTATGTATTACGCGTCCGTTTCGTCGGTGTTTTTTATTCTCTTTTTGAAGATCTTGCTTCGGAAAAGAATGATATTGAGCACCGTAAAGAACAAGACGAAGATGATAAGAGTCAGTATCGGCTTTCTCGGAGCAAGTGTTGCTAAGAACATCATCGGGAAGCCGAAAACGATAGCGGGGAAGTTTTGGTAAACGAGGTTGTCGGAGGCAGGCGTTTTAAACTCGCTGTCTACCTCGCGTAGAAGAATAATGCCCGTGCTTGCCGTACCCGTCAGCATGCCGTACATTGCAAGAAATTGCTCCTCAACGTAGTCGGGGAAGAGCGTTTTCGCAACGATGCGGTTGTATATGTAGGTGATTGCAATGCCCACAACGGCAAGGATCGCGAGAATGACCCAATAGCTTGCTCTGGCATCCAAGCGAATGGCGGCAACGCCCGAAACGATCATAAGGTC
>JAZOSE010000073.1:0-33617 GCA_045656965.1 Eubacteriales bacterium | reverse complement strand
CATCAATATTTGCAATTGTTTTTTCTTCCTGCGTTGCTATTAAAATAAAGCTCCCATCAACAATTTTATTGACAACATGCGTTGTTCCTCTTGTTCCGGGAGGAAGTTTATATTATACAATGCAAAACCTAATTTCCAAAGACTTTGCAAAATTTTACGAATATGGATTCAACACAATATTGACAGCATTGGGAATAGCCGGAGGTATTGTTGTAGGCTCAATAATTTTTACGGCAATAAGAAAACCATTTCCGAAAATAAAGAAAAGAAGATAACTCGAAAAAACTATTTAATTTACAACTTTATTAAACAATACAGAAATGCAAATAAATATGTTTTTTTATACCACCCTCAATTATACAAAATTTGCATTTTGTATAATTGGGTCTATATCTCGGTAGGGGCTTCTCTGCGTCCTTCCTACCACGCGAGGCGGATTTGCACTGCCATCCGTAGTATTTTTGAAGTTACAAAGGAATGTAATCAGTTTTGCTTTTTATGCGTGTATGGCATTGATACTATTCCATAACAGCCTTCAATTCATTTATATCGTTGATAAGGATTCCATCAACACCGAGCGCAAGCATTTCTTTAAGCGCTTCTCTTTTGGTTACGCCCACTTCACTTCCGTTGGTCATGATCCATGCTTCTTTGCCCGAATCCTGTATGCGTGTAACGTTTTCCTTGGTGCACCACTGCTCCCATAGGCGAATGTAGTCCACGGCGATTGATGCAAATGCGTCAAGATCCTTTAAATCCGGCATAAAAGCAAGCACTTTAAAGCTGGGATCGATAGACTTGATATGATTTGCAAGAGATACGCTATGAACACCAAAAACCACTTTGTTTGTATAGCAATTCTCTTTTATGATAGCGATCAGGTCGTTAATGACCTCGTCCTCTTTTATGTGGATCAAAAGAGGCGCCACGCCCGACAAAACGTAATCAAGAAAGCGGTGCGAAGGGTATGCCGGTGCATTTTTGTGGCGCAAGGAAAGAAATTCGCTTTCCGTAAGCATGTCCGTGTCTACATCAACGCCAAAGACTCTGCCGAGATTTTTGTCGTGGGAAATGACGATTTTTTATCCTTGCTGTACCGAACGTCCAGCTCGATCATAGCTGCGCCTTCCCTTTGGGCGTTTAACGCTGAACGGTTTGCTCAGGATACATGCAAGGACCGCTTCTGTGTGCAATAATTCTCACCTTTGAACCCTCCCTACAAGCGTTTATTATACTACGTATTATTATACTATACAGTACTGTTTTTGTCAAGTTGTATTCGCATATTCAAGAGCACTTCCCTGCTTTAAAGCAAAGAAAAAAGCCTCACACACAAGGTGCGAGGCTTTTCGCCGAAAATTAGCCGAGGCGAGCTTCAAGAGCTGCAAGCTCTTCCTTGAGCTCTGCGGGAACTCTCTCACCAACCTGAGCGTAGAAATCTTTAATGTTGACAATATCTTCCTTCCAAGCGTTGTTATCTACGCTAAGAAGGTCCTCAAGGGTATCCATACCGATGGAAAGACCCTCTACGTTGATATCTTTTGCATAAGGAACGTAGCCGATAGCGGTTTCTCTTGCGTCGACCTTATCCTCGCAACGGGAAAGGATCCACATAAGAACGCGCATATTGTCGCCGAAGCCGGGCCAAATGAAGTGACCCTCGTCATCGGTTCTGAACCAGTTAACGTGGAAGATCTTGGGTGCGTTGGGGATCTTCTTGCCCATATCGAGCCAGTGCTTCCAGTAGTCACCCATATCGTAGCCTACGAAGGGACGCATTGCCATAGGATCGCGACGAACAACGCCTACTGCACCTGCAGCTGCCGCGGTGGTCTCGGAAGCCATGATAGAGCCAACGAAGGTACCGTGCTGCCAGCCGAAGGACTGGTAAACCAGCGGTGCGGTTTTTGCACGGCGGCCGCCGAATACGATAGCGGAAATCGGAACGCCTGCGGGTTTGTCAAACTCCGAGGAAATGCAGGGGCAGTTAACTGCCATGGCAGTGAAACGAGAGGTAGGATGTGCGCCACAGGTGGACTTATCCTTCTTGTCGTACTTTCTGTAATCCCAAGGATTGCCCTTCCAGTCGATTGCATTTGCGGGAGGATTGTCGTTAAGACCTTCCCACCACACGGTGTTGTTATCGAGGTCGTGAACTACGTTGGTGAAGATGGTGTTCTTCATCGTGGTGTAAAGAGCGTTGGGGTTGGACTTCTCGTTGGTACCGGGAGCCACGCCAAAGAAGCCGTTTTCGGGGTTAACAGCCCAAAGTCTGCCATCCTTGCCGACGCGGAGCCAAGCAATATCGTCACCTACGCACCATACCTTATAGCCCTTGGACTTATAGATCTCGGGCGGGATAAGCATAGCGAGGTTGGTCTTTCCGCACGCGGAGGGGAATGCTGCGCTGATGTAGCGGATATCACCGTCGGGAGACTCAATGCCGAGAATAAGCATATGCTCTGCCATCCAGCCCTCTTTTCTACCGAGGTAGGATGCGATACGAAGTGCAAAGCACTTCTTGCCGAGAAGAACGTTGCCGCCGTAACCGGAGTTAACGGACCAAATGGTGTTATCCTCAGGGAAATGGCAGATGTAGCGGTTTTCCTCATCAATGTCAGCCTTTGCGTGAAGACCCTTGATAAAGCCTGCGTCGTTGCCCATAGCCTCAAGGACGTTCGTACCAACACGCGTCATAATAAGCATGTTAAGCACGACGTAGATAGAGTCGGTAAGCTCAATGCCGTACTTAGCAAAGTCGGAGCCGACCTGTCCCATAGCGTAAGGAATAACGTACATGGTTCTTCCCTTCATGGCGCCTGCATAAAGCTTTGAAAGCTTTGCATAGCACTCAGCGGGAGCCATCCAGTTATTGGTGTTACCTGCATCCTCCTTTTTAGAGGTGCAAATGAAGGTGCGGCCCTCAACGCGTGCAACGTCGTTTACTGCCGTTCTGTGCAGATAGCAACCGGGGAGAAGCTCCTCGTTGAGCTTGTGCATTTCGCCCGTGGAGCAAGCCTCTGCGCGAAGAGCCTCTGCCTGCTCTTCACTACCGTCGATCCAAACGATGTTGTCGGGCTGGGTAAGCTCGGCCATCTCTTTGATCCATTCGGTGATGTGCGGATTCTTAGTCATGATGTTCTCCTTATATATTTTTTTAATAACTAACCATATTATTTGATGCTGATAGGAATATTAACCGAGAAGATTGCAGCCTGCGTTATCACAAATTTCCTTTGCCGCGGGGTAGGCTTCAAAAAGTTCCTCAATCGTTCCCTCTTTATAGAATGCGTCACGCATCAAAACATCGCGCTCGGTAGCGTGATTTCTTGCGTCGATCGGCGTTGTCGAGTAGTTACGGTCAAGACGAACGTGATGCGGATTTTCGTGCTTAACGTGGTACTGGGCAAAATACGGAATGAAGCAGTTATCGATTACGTTGTCGTAAACGTCCCAGTTAGAGGTTGAGCAGTCAAGGTAATAACCGCGCTTGTCGTGGTCGCCCGCATCGGAAAGCGATGCAAAATTGTGATGGGTGCAATTAAAACGGGACGCGTGCGAGGTGATGCTGTTCGCGCCATAGGTGTAAATAGCACCGCCGTCGCGAAGGAGTTGCATAAAGTCATAAGCTTTTCTCGCACAGCGATAAAATCATTATAAAGAAATATTTCATCCTTACAACATACACGGATTGCCATAGTAATTCTCCCGTTCATGCCAAATGTGCGTGTAAAAAATATGATATTCTCATACATCATATAGTATAGCATAAAATCACTCATTTTGCAATATTTGGAAGCGTAAAATTCATTTTTAACATATCGTTCATTTTTTGACAATCTGACCAAAAGCGATCAAATTCAAAAACCATGCGAAAATCTTTTCGCCGTTAATAAAATGGTAATATATTTCTCTTATAATATTTTCTATATTACGTACAAGAGGACCTCCCGTCGATGCTTGAAAAAATAACAGATTTTTTTAAAAAGCAATTTAAGACCGCATTTCACGCAGTGACAAAATCATTCACCTCGTTTTTGGCACTGTTTTTGGCGATACTTTTGATGGAATGCATTTTCTTTTCCGTACTTCTTTTTTTTGATCAAAACGCAGATATGCGAAAGGAAGCCGTTGAGAACACTTACGACTACCACGTTGTCCTAACGGGTCTTGAAAATACCGAAATTTCACAGCTGATACGTTACCAAGCGAGAAATGAAAGCAGCTACGGGCACTATATCATAAAAAAAGAGGTACAGGGTGCCGTTTATATCAAGCTCTTAACCGAAAACAAAGAGGGCGTGTATCTTTTCGGCAAGGATACTCTGAAATATAACTACAGCGCTATGTGCGACGAGGTCGGCTTCGACGTAGATAGCCATGCATCCTTCTCACCTCTTTACTATTTAGAGGAAAACCTACAGGATATGAAGCAGGATCGAAACCTCATTCTTCTCTTCCTCGGCATTCTTTTCACGCTTGTGCTTCTATCCTTTTATTCTATTCACATCAACAACGAAAGGTTTATTTACGGACTGTATGCGGCGTTCGGCGGCAAGACCTCTCGCCTTTCTTTGAATGCCTGGTCGGAAACCTGGATCTGTGCGCTAATTTCTCTTCTGCCGGCTTATATCTTCTCGGAAATCACCTGCTATATCATATACGCACAAAACGGCGTGTCATTTTCTATCACGATTTTCGGTGTAGGCAAATGGCTTATGGTTCTTCTTTTGGTGCTTCTTATCACCCTTATCGCCGTTTCTGTCCCGATCGTGCGGCTATCCTTTAACGAGCCTATGCATATGATCAACGCGCAAAACAACGTTAACCTGATTGTTTCTCCCAAATCCTCCTTTAACCTTTTGCGAGCGAAATTTCCCTTTGGATACGAAATGATCAGTGCTATACGTTTTCGTAAGCACTATATCGGTCTTGCGCTCTCCTCGGCGGCACTTTGCGCCTGCTTCGTGGTCGGTTGCTTTACCTCTGCTTTGTACACAAGTAACCGCATCGCGCAAAACAGCACGCACGATATATCCGTACAGTTTTTGAATGCGGACGTGTTACCCGACTCTTACCCGAGCTACTTTTCCTCCATCGGCGGCGTTGCATCCTCGCATACCGCCTACGCCACCTACGACGCCGGGCTTGCGGCGCATCTTTTGCACGTAAACGGCAACAACGTTTCAAACGGTGGTGGGCTTCCCTTCGATTCCGCCTTATCAACCTATTTTACAGGCGATATTCGCTACCTTGCGGCGAGCGGATTGGATACCGTGGAGTATCTATCGGAAAAATACACGATTTCCGGCAACCCCTTGGAGCTTTTTGATGCTCCCAACAACATACTCATCGGTTCTTCCTTTAAGAATCAAGATGCCTTCTCTTACGCTTACGGCGACACCGTAACTATAGCCGTTCCGAGCTATGACGAGGACGGAAATCCCGTTTTGAAGGAAGAAGACGGTCCCTTTGTGGAAAATGCTTCCGACAAGGAGCTTTGGATACAGCAAAACGAAAGGCTGTCGTATACGCAAAAGACGTTTAGAATCGTTGGCGTTATTGAGGGATATCCCAGCGCCACCGAGGGTATTCCCGTCGTTTTTCAGCACAGTGTTTACGAGGAAATAACCGGAAGCGACGTAAAACTTGACACCATCTACATCAAGGGCGACGAAAAGCTTTCACTTGAGGATTTTTTAAAGCTTGAGGCAAGCATCAACCAAAAGGCAGCATCTCTGAATCCCGGCAATTATCTGCTTTTAACCAGCGACACCTTCTTTGAGGGAAAAATGCAGCAGCTTTTCTCTTATAACGGACTTATTCTTTTCATCTCCTACGCATTTTTGATCTTTATACCATTGAACTGGCTCTATTCACAGTGGTTCTTCTTCAAACGGCGAGGAGACGAGTTTTACGCCCTGCATTCGGTTTCTGCCTCTCTTTCGCGTATTCGCTCTATCTTTTTAACAGATGCCCTTTTTATGCTTCCCATCGGTCTTATTTCGGGAGCGCTCGCACTTGGGCTATCAAAGCTTTTCGAGTGGCTGTTCTCCTACCTGCTTCCAAACCTCTTCGGTCTTGGAAAAACGTCGGTAATCCACCCTACTCTTCCGATATACGTATACGGCATATGCATCGGTCTTTCCTTTATTTCCTGTATTCTTTCCGCCCTTTTACCTTACGCCTCCTACCGCAGAATGCATATAAAGGCATACCTTGCAGAAAAGCTTGAGGAAGACGGCGCGCACCTGTAATGAAAAAGGAGCATACTATGTCCACACCTATTCTTGAAGTCAATGATTTAATAAAACAGTACAAGCAGTCCGATTCCATTATTACCGCGGTCAACCGCGCGAAGCTGCGAGTGGAAAACGGTGAATTCGTCGCCATTATGGGAACGTCAGGCTCGGGTAAATCCACGCTTCTGCACCTTTGCGCAGGATTGATTCGTCCGAACGCGGGAAAAATACTCATTCGCGGAAACGATATTACCGCGATGAAGCCGAATGAGCTTGCTGCATTTCGCGGTCAGTACGTTGGCATCGTATTCCAAAAGCATAATTTGATTCCGCACCTGACGGCACTTGAAAATATTACCGTACCCGCGATGATGATGAACAAGCCCGATTATCGATACGAGCATAGCCTTATGAAGCTTCTTGAAGGCTTAAAGCTCACGGACCGCGTGCATCATCTTCCAAGCGAGCTTTCGGGCGGTCAGCAGCAGCGCGTGGCGATCGCAAGAGCACTCATCAATCGTCCGCAAATCCTTTTTGCCGACGAACCGACGGGAAATCTTGACCGCGCCAATGCATTCGAGGTACTGGAGCTTCTTTTAAAAATGAGAGAAGAAGTCGGGCAGACCCTCTTGATGGTAACACACGACAAGGAAATTGCCAAGCGCGCCGACCGCGTTCTGGTTATGGAAAACGGCGAGCTTTCCACCGCAAACAAAAATTTCTTATAATGCATAGAGGACCGAGCATCTTACTCGGTCTTTTTTGCGTATATTTTTCATAATTCGCTCTTTTTTTCGCTTTCTTTGTGAAAAGGCACAAAAAAGGCTCTCAAAGTTTGTTGGTATTTTTTGCCATTTCCCGATTGACAAATTATGGTATTTTTGATAGAATGTAGTAGCTTCCAGAAATTACCAATACAAAAAGGAGAAAGAAAATGGAAAAATCGGCAAAATTGTTGTTAGTAGACGAATCGGCTGACGAAAGAAAGAGAATGCGAGATCATTTGTGGAGCGCAGGCTTTCATAAGATCGACGAGGCATCAAACGGAGAAGACGCGGTCGGACGGATCGCGCGCACGCACCCCGACGTTGTTATTATAGATACTTGGCTTTCGAGACTTGACGGAATCGGTGTTATCCGACACGCGAAGGAGATAAACTTCGGTGAGGACACGGATCCGTCTTTTATTTTGACGGCGCTCGTGTCGGGAAATAGTCTTTTTATTGAGGGAATCAATGCGGGTGCGGATATTTGTTTAAAAAAGCCGATAGATTATAACAGCCTGACGATCCACGTTGAATCCTTGCTCGCACGAAGAGAAAAGGAAAAGGCAGAGGCGGCGGAAAAGTCGCCCGACTCGCGCGGCATTGAATCTCAAGTGACCAAGATCATTCACCAAATCGGTGTTCCCGCACATATCAAGGGCTATCAGTATTTGAGAACAGCTATTTTAATGACAATTGAGGACAACGACATTATCAACTCCGTGACAAAAATTCTCTACCCCTCTGTGGCAAAAAAATATGCCACCACGACCTCACGCGTGGAACGTGCCATTCGGCACGCCATAGAAGTCGCGTGGGACCGCGGTGACATTGACACCTTAAACTCTTATTTCGGATATACCATTCAAAACAACCGAGGAAAGCCGACAAACTCTGAATTTATCGCTATGATCGCCGACAATCTGCGCCTAAAGTACAAGCTTAACTAAGGCGCTCAAAATCCTCGCTTGTAATCGCGCAAAGGCAAACGTCTCTATGCTTCCCTTTCGCGTACACAGCAGAGCGAAGAACACCCTCGTAGCTCATACCAATCTTTTTCATAACGCGAAGGCTTTTTTCGTTTTCCTTCATACAAACGGCGCTGATGCGGGAAAGCTCAAGAACGGAAAATCCAAAGGAAAGGACACGCCTTGCCGCTTCGGGCGCGATGCCGATACCGTGATAAGCGGGGTTAATAACGTAACCGATTTCAGCGGTGTTGTTAACAAGGTCGATGCTCGTAAAGCCGCAAGTGCCTATCATTTTTCCGTTTTCCTTCAGCACAAGCGCCCAATCGTAAAAATCCCCAACGGCGTATCGGGATTCAAGATATTCAAGATATTCCCTTGTGTATTGCACGTTTGGATGCTCGCACCATAAAAGATATTCCGTCACACTTGGCAGCGATGCGTATTCAAACATATCAAGGGTATCCGAGGGAAGAAGGCGGCGCATATAAAGACGCTCTGTCTCAAGCTCGGGAAGGCAAGTAAATATTCGATGCATTTCTTCAACCGTCATAAATCACTCCAAAAAGGTTTTCTGCGAGTATTATAGCACAGATATCAGATAAAGACAAGAAATTAAAGAAAACTTTTCATTCTTTTATTGTATTTTACTTTTAAATATGGTACAATGCATATATATAAGCTATTTGATCACATATTGGAGTAATATACGATGCACGACGAGTTAGAACCAAAGAAAAAGCGCTTTAAGCTCTTTGACTCTCAGCGCGAGGGTAAAGGAATTACCAAAGAGCAAGCCAATCTTCCGCCTAACCTAAAAAAATTCTTTATTCTTTATAAGCGAGATTTCAGCCGCCTTTTGTCGGTCAACATTATTTTAGTGCTGGGCAATTTCCCGATATTCTTCCTTCTTTTGCCCTTGAGCGGAATATTCAGCGTGGATTTTGCAACGGCTGTCTCCGGTGCTTATCCCCTTTTTGCCGGCGTTACGGCAAACGGTGCTGTTTCTGCACCTATACTTGCCTTAAACGGTATTTTGGGCGCGCAAACGGTGGGCAGCACCTATCTTCCCATTGCCTACGTCTTCTTCGGTCTTAGCCTTTTGACCTTTTTGACCTTTGGTCTTGTGAATACCGGAACGGCATACGTCGTGCGAAATATGGTCAAGGGCGACCCCGTATTCGTGTGGGCGGATTTTTGGTACGCCGTAAAGCGCAACTTGAAGCAAGGCTTCCTTTTTGGAATTCTCGATCTTCTCCTTTTGGTGCTTCTGCCCTTTAATATCCTCCATTATAGCACGGGTGAAGGCTTCTTTAACGGCATTTTGTTCTGGCTTACCATCGTTGCGGGAATTGTATATCTCGTTATGCGCCGTTATATTTATATCCAAATGGTGACCTTTGATTTGAAGATCACAAAGATCCTCAAAAACGCGTTGATCCTCTCGATCTTAGGCTTCAAAAGAAACATTCTTGCCTTCTTTGGAGTCATCGCCCTTTGCGCTCTGACGCTTCTTTGCGCTACCTTCCCCCCAACGCTTTCGTTAAGCATTGCCATTCCCCTTGTTCTTCTCTTCTCCAATGCGTCGTATATGACGACGTACGCCGCCTATTTTAAGATCAAGGATCTTATGATAGACCCCTACTACGAGCAGAAGAAGGAAGAAAATGAAGCCTCCGAGGAAGAGTCCTCAGAGGCATAACTCAGATACCGATACGAACTTATAGCCGTCTTTGAGTAGCCTTGGAATCAGCTGCTCAAGGGCGGCTATTGTTGTGTTCTGCCCGGAAATATAATCGTGAAATAGTATAATATCGCCACCCTTGACGTTGCTTGTCACATAGCGAACGATCTCTTCTGCAGATGTCCCCTTCCAGTCGTGCGTGTCAAGACTCCATACGACAACGCGATACCCTTCCTTTTCAAGAAGCGAGCATTGCTCCTTTGTGCGATACCCCTCGGGCGGACGAAAAAGTGTGGGCTTATCCAATCCTATTTCCGAAAAAACACATTCGGTTTCCTTGATCTCCTTATAAAGCTCACCTTCCCCTATGCGCAGCATATGAGGATGCTTGAAGGTGTGATTTCCTATTTCGTGTCCTGCCGCTTTAACGGCGCGTGCCGTGTCGGGATATAGCCTTGCGTTGCTACCTATCATAAAAAAGGTCGCTTTGAGCTTATATTTATCGAGCAACTCAAGTATCTTGGGGGTATATCTGGGGTGAGGTCCGTCGTCAAAGGTCAAGGCAATCCGTTTTTCCTCGCGGCTTCCGTGCGAAAGCGCACTACGCCCCTCAGCGCTTGCGGGCACGGTTAATGCAAGTGCAAGAAATAACGAGCAAGCAAAAGCTATCGCGCGCTTCATTCACGTTCTCCCTTTAATTCCTCCAGCGAGCCAAAGCGATAGCCTTCATTTTTCCAGTAGTGGATCATATCCCTCAGTATTCGTACGTTAATATTTGAGGTAGGATGCAACAAAACGATCGCGCCGCTGTGCGTGTTATCCTTTAAAATCATCTTCGCCTTTTCATCGGGCGGCGCTTTACTGTCATCCCAATCGGCATACGCTAAGCTCCAAAAAACTGTTTTATAGCCCATTTTTTGAGCAAGGGAAAGTGTTTTTTCGTCATATTTTCCCTCTGGCGGACGGAAATAGGGCGCCAAATGCTTTCCCATCAGGTCAAAAAAGTTCTGATCCACCTCGTTGATCTCTCGTTTTAGATGTTCTGCACTTAAGCCACAAGCGTTTTTATGGGTCGAGGTATGGTTACAAACCAAATGCCCCTCGTTTATCATTCTCTCGGCACACTCCGGTGCGCTTTTTAAAAAATGCGATAACACAAAGAAGGCTGCAGAGACATTTTCTTCCTGCAAAATATCAAGTGTTTTGGCGACATTGCCGTTCTCATATCCCACGTCAAACGTCAAATATATCGTTTTTTCCGCATTTATATTTGAGCAGGCGTCGTTAACGTAGAAGGCATCATATTTTTTGAGCATTGTTTGCGTTCTGTCCTCCACTGTTGGCACCGCATGCTCCTTTCCTCGCCTAACGTACCAGCTTTCAGCTGACGCGCTCGCACAAGGCGGGAAGGAAAAAAGCAAACATATGAGTGACAGCGAAATACATAAAAGCTTGTTTTTCATATTTTAACACCTCGCTACAATTCTAACATTATTGTGCTACTCCCTTATTTTTTTAACCGCGGAAAAAAGCGGAACAAAAAAAAGACAGCTTCTTTCGAAGCTGTCTTTTTACATTTTTTATCAGTCGTCCGGATAACCGTCGGGATTTTGTCTTTGCCAACGCGCTGCATCCTCACACATTTTGGCAAGATCGCGCTCTGCACGCCAGCCAAGGATCTCGTATGCACGCGTGGGATTTGCATAGCACTCCGCAATATCACCGCTACGGCGTTCTGTGATCTTATAGGGTACGTCAGCACCCCAAGCGTTTCCAAATGCCTTTACGATGTCAAGAACCGAATATCCCGTACCGGTGCCAATGTTATAGTACTCAATACCGGTAACCTTTTCGGTTCGATTAAGTGCCTTGAGATGTGCCAGCGCCAAGTCAACAACGTGGATATAATCACGAACACCGGTTCCGTCGTGCGTGGGATAATCGTTACCAAACACACGCAGATATTCAAGCTTCCCTGCCGCTACCTTAGAAACGTAGGGCAAAAGATTGTTGGGAATGCCGCGAGGATCTTCACCGATCAGTCCACTCTCGTGCGCGCCGATGGGGTTAAAATAGCGCAAAACGCAGGCGGAAAGCGCGGGGCGTGCGTGGCACGCATCCTTCAAAATGCGCTCAATCATCAGCTTGGTTTCGCCGTAAGGATTGGTGGTAGAGAGTGCGAAGTCCTCCGAGATTGGCACGCTTTTAGGGGTGCCGTATACGGTTGCGGAGGAGCTGAATACGATGCGATTAACGTTATGCTTCTCCATGCATTCAAGAAGATTGAAGGTGCCGGTCAGGTTGTTGTGGTAGTAAAGAAGAGGCTTCTCTACCGATTCACCAACCGCTTTAAGACCTGCAAAATGGATAACCGAATCAATATCCTTATATTTTTCAAAAACAGCGTCCAGAGCCTCAACGTCCAAAAGGTCAACCAGCTCAAAGATGGGACGAATGCCCGTGATGGTCTCAATGCGATCAAGAACGCACTTTTTGCTATTCGAAAGATTATCTACAATAACAACCTTCTCACCAATGCTAAGAAGCTCTACGACGGTATGAGAGCCAATAAAGCCCGTGCCGCCCGTTACAAGAATTGCCATAATTATCTCCCTTTAAATGATATTAGTTCCAAAGCCCGTCGGGATAAACACCTGCCGCGGTAAGCTTTTTAAGGCTCTCAACAACGAAGGGTCTATCCTCCTTATATGTTACGCCAAACCAAGCGTCAGGCGTTACGAGCACCTTTAAGTCACATTCCCCACTCTTCACAGCCGCGCCCGCTACCATAGGCAAGTAACATTCGCCCTTCATAAGGTCGGAAGCGGGGTCGTGAAGGAAGGCGTCAAGCTCCTTCTCGGCATAATCAAAAATGCGCTCGGTAAGACCGAAGAAGTTCATAGAGGCCGCCGTATCACCCGAAACAGGAACCCAGCTTTCGCCGTCAAGATACTCTGCGTCGGCTCCTGCCTTGCGAATTTTGGTTCTTTCGGTGATAGAGGTCAGCATCTGCTCTCCGTTTACCTCACAAATACCGCGAGAGACCGTTCCAAACTCGGTAAGAGTGTTGGCAAGACGGTATCCGGCCATGCAGAAATGAGAGCTTGAGTCCTTGCCTGCCTCGGTTAAGTATTCCTTGACCAAGCGGAAGGCTTCAACACCGTAGTAGTCGTCGGCGTTGATGATGGCAAAGGGACCCTCGATCTTTGAGCGAGCGCAAAGAAGCGCGTGGGCAGTACCGAGAGGCTTTGTTCTTTCGGGAGGAAGGAGCTTTGCTTCCTCTTCGCTGATCTCTTGGAACGCATATTCAACCTTGATTGCGTTTTCAATACGCGCGCCGATGGTTTCGCGGAAAATCTCAAGATTTTCTCTTTTAATAATAAATACAACCTTGTCAAAGCCGGCGCGAATAGCATCGTACACAGAATAGTCAATAATAAACTCGCCGTGAGATCCGATGGGATCAAGCTGCTTAAGACCGCCATAGCGGGAGCCCATGCCTGCTGCTAAAACAACCAAAGTCATAACTTTTTCTCCTTTATAAAGCTTAAAAATCCTTATTATACGCAAAAAAGAGCAGATGCAATCCACTCTTTTTTGTATATCTCAATTAGTCGGCGTAAACGCTCACGCACTTCTTTCCCTTTGCGACGTACTCAAACTTAACCTTTCCGTCGATCAAAGCGAAGAGGGTGTCATCAGAACCACGACCGACGCCTGCGCCGGGATGGATCTTGGTACCACGCTGTCTAACGATGATGTTGCCTGCGATAACGCTGGCACCGTCAGCCTTCTTAACGCCAAGACGCTTGGATTCGCTGTCACGGCCGTTCTTCGTGGAACCTACACCTTTTTTATGAGCAAAAAACTGTAAACTCAGCTTAAGCATAGATATGTCCTCCATCATTATTTTGTTGTGCTTATTACTCAGGCTTTTTTTCAATGACCTCAACGGAAAGATTATCGTAATACTCCTCCGCGAGCTCTCTTAACTGATGATAATAAGCGAGAATAAGTCCCGATACGGCATAACGCTTGGCAGCGTCCTTTTCATATGCCATTAAAGCACCCTTGGCAATCAAAACCGCGGTTGCGGTATCCTCGCCAATGCTGTAATCCACAGGCGACTGATAAGCCACCTCGATGGCATTGATGACGAGCATCGTCATAGCGGAGAGCGCGGCACAAAGGATGTCCTCGCCTTCCTCGGCAAGACCCGTATGCCCTTCCTCCTTAAAGCCGTAAAAAACGTCTGAGGACTTATAAAAAGTTACGTGTGTCACGATGATTAACCTACGATCTTGTTGATCTGGACCTTGGTATAATCCTGTCTGTGACCGATCTTCTTCTTCTCGTTCTTCTTTGCCTTGTACTTAAGAACGTAGATCTTCTTGCCACGACCGGACTTAAGAGCCGTTGCACTAACGGTAGCACCCTCAACATAGGGAGCACCAACGGTAAAGGTTTCAGCGCCGATTGCAAGAACCTTATCAAAGATTACCTCTGCACCGTCGGGAGCGCCGAGCTTTTCAACGAAAATGATATCACCCTCGCTGACTTTGTACTGCTTTCCACCGGTTTCAATAACTGCGAACACGAAAAGCACCTCACTTTCTTAAAAAAATCGCTACGTTAGGCGGTGCTTTTGCACACTTTTTGAGCCTAAACCATAAGCGTCGTATTATTCTACCACAAATATTCTGATTTGTCAAGTAGAAAAATGCAAAATCCCCAAGATTTTTTCAAGACTTGGGGATCTTAGCTTATCGAACGACAAAGTTCACGATCTTGTTCGGAACAACGATCTCTTTTACAATGGTTTTGCCTTCCAAAGAGGCAGCAACGCGCTCCTCCTTCATAGCAATCGCGATCACTGCATCCTTGTCGGCATCCTTGGGAGCAACGATAGCAGCACGAAGCTTACCGTTGACCTGCACCGCCATATTAACGGTAGCATCAACCGTCTTTGCCTCGTCAAACGAGGGCCAAGCTGCCTCAGCGCAAAGATTCTTGTTTCCAAGTGCCTCAGCCCAGATTTCCTCAGCGATGTGAGGAGCAAAGGGGCAAAGCAGACGAACGAATGCGGAAAGCTCGTCCTTCGTGAGCGTTCCTGCCTCGTAAACCTCGTTAACGTATGCCATCATAGCCGCGATTGCGGTATTGAATTTCATATTATCGATATCGCTCGTGACCTTCTTGATGAGCTTGTGGGTAGAGGAAGCGAGCTTTTCGCTTTCTCCGCTTCCCTGCACCATTTCGGTCATAGAGGCAACACGGTCAAGAAATCTTTTACAGCCCTTCACGCTGCTTTCAGACCAGGGAGCCGCCTTTTCATAGTCGCCCATAAAGAGAATGTAAAGGCGAAGAACGTCAGCGCCGAACTCGTCAACGACCACGTTAGGATCAACAACGTTTCCGCGAGACTTGCTCATCTTCTCGCCGTCAGGACCCAGAATAAGACCCTGTGCGGTACGCTTTGCGTAAGGCTCCTTGCAAGGAACAACGCCAAGGTCATAAAGGAATTTATGCCAGAAGCGAGAATAGATCAGGTGGCGCGTTACGTGCTCCATGCCGCCATTGTACCAGTCAACGGGCATCCAATATTTCAGCTTGTCGGCAGCCGCCAAGGCATCGTTATTGTGAGGGTCAATGTAACGCAGGAAGTACCACGAGGAGCCTGCCCACTGGGGCATCGTATCGGTCTCGCGCTTTGCGTCACCGCCGCACTTCGGGCATTTGCAGTTAACAAAGCTATCGAGCTTCGCCAAGGGGCTCTCGCCGCCCTCACCGGGCTTAAAGTCCTTCATTTCAGGCAAGCGCAGAGGAAGCTCCTCGTAAGGAAGCGCGACCATGCCGCACTTTTGGCAATGCACGATCGGAATGGGCTCACCCCAATATCTCTGTCGGTTGAACGCCCAGTCCTTCATCTTATACTGCACGCCGCCCTCGCCGATTCCTTTTTCCTCAAGGAAAGCGATCATCGCGGAAATAGACTCCTCTTTGTTTGTATAAACGTTGAGGAAATCGGAGTTGATCATTTCGCCGTCGCCCGTGTATGCTGCCTCAAGAACATTGCCGCCCTTAATAACGGGGATAATATCAATACCGAACTTCTTAGCGAAATCGTAGTCGCGCTCGTCGTGTGCGGGTACTGCCATAATAGCGCCCGTACCGTAGCTCATCATAACGTAGTCGGAGATGTATACGGGGATCTCCTTTCCGCTCACGGGATTGATTGCGGTAAGACCCTCGATGCAAACACCGGTCTTTTCCTTTACAAGCTGGGTTCTTTCAAACTCCGTCTTCTTGGTGCAATCCTCGCGGTATGCCTCGATGGCGGCCATATTACCGATCTTGTCCTTATATTTGTCAATAAGAGGATGCTCGGGAGCAATAACCATAAAGGTTACACCGAAGAGAGTGTCAGGGCGCGTAGTATAAATTTTAAGCTTTTCGTCAATGCCCTTGAGGGAGAAATTGACGAAAGCACCCTTAGACTTACCGATCCAGTTCTTTTGCTGTAAAACGACGTTGGGGAGATAATCCACCTCCTCAAGACCCTCTAAAAGCTTGTCGGCATACTCAGTAATGCGTAAGTACCAAACGTCCTTATCCTTTTGGATAATGTCACTCTTACAGATATCGCATTTACCGCCCTGGGAGTCCTCGTTGGAAAGAACGACCTTACAGCTGGGGCAATAGTTGACCAGCGTTTTATCACGGAAGGCAAGTCCGTTCTCAAACATCTTGAGGAAGATCCACTGCGTCCAACGGTAGTAATCCTCCGTGGTCGTATCGATCACTCGAGACCAGTCGAACGAAAATCCAACGCGTTTTAACTGCGAGGTAAAGCGCGCGATATTGGTGTCGGTAACCTGTCTCGGATGGATACCCGTTTTGATCGCGTAGTTCTCCGTAGGAAGACCGTATGCGTCAAAGCCGATGGGGAAAAGAACATTATAGCCCTGCATTCTCTTTTTGCGGCAAATAACCTCCATGCCCGAATACGCCTTGATGTGACCAACGTGCATACCCGCGCCGCTGGGATAGGGGAACTCAACAAGAGCATAGAACTTCTCTTTATCAAAGGTGTCCTTTGCTTCAAAAACGTGAGCTTCCTCCCACTTTTTTTGCCATTTTGCCTCTACGGCACTAAAATCGTACTTCATAGTCTAATCTATATCCTTTATGTGTTTTATTCTTCGTTTGCTTCAGGAGCAATTTCCTTAACGATGTCGGCAACGGGAAGGAAGGCATCCTCCTTGAAAAGACGCTCAAAGCGATAAAACTCGCCCGCATCCTTAGAGAATACGTGAACGATCACGTCACCTGCGTCTACAAGGATCCATTCTCCCGCATCAAGCCCCTCAGGGTGCTTCGGGGGAATACCCGCCTCGCCAAGCACACGCTCAAGCTCGTTTGCCAAAGCGCGTGCATGCGTTGCGGAGCGTGCGTACGCCACCACGTAGTAATCGGTCAAAACCGTCGTATTTGCCGCGTAGATCAGCTTAATGCCGAGTGCAAGCTTTTTGTATAGCACACCCACCGCTGTCTTTGCCACGGTTAAGGAGTCTGCATCCTTGAGGTCTATAACCCTCGTTTCGTTATTTTCCATAGATACTCCGTTCAAAAGTGTCTTATTTATGCAGTACGCGCATTTTTTCTGCCTCATCAAGCGTATATATGCGCATATCAAAGCGTTTTGCCCCGTAAATATTGATCGCGGCTTGCTCGTTCGCCTTCAGAAAGCGGCTATTTTTGTCAAAGTGAGCGGGAGCGTTTCCTCCAAAATAGCTGTTAAGCATCTCGGCCGAGGCGTTTTTATTCAAGACGTAATACCAAGCGCCGTTTTCGCTTTGGAGAGCTTCGCCCGGCAAACGCATAATGCGGGCGTTTATATGATCGCGGCACGAATAGAAAACTTGTATAGTATTAATTATATCTTTTTCGCTTAGATTAGTCAATAGGTTTCTATAACTTTTTTGGTAAATGCGGAAATAAGTTTTAAGGTCCTTTCGTTCCAGTGTTTCCTTCGCCAAAGACGCGATAAAGCGCATTTGCGCATCAAGCCTTCCTAAATCCCCTTCGGTATATAGCGAGCGATTACGCAAAAAGGCAAGTGCCTCTTTTCCCTTTAAGTGACGCTTTCCGCTTAAAACGGTCTGCTCCTTTCCGTTTTCGTCGGTATAGCTGAAGGTATGCGGCACAGAGAGAGTTACCCCGCCAACCGACTCGACCAGCTCGGCAAGCTCCCCTCCGCTAAAAACAGCGTAACGGTCAATCGCAACGCCAAAGGACTCTGATACGGTGTCCAAAAAAGCGTCTGCTCCGCTTTTTCTTCCGTATTTTTCAACAAAGCGCGGATAGATGTGATTGATCTTTCCTTCATAACCATCCGCTTTTATATAGGTGTCGCGTGGAATTTGAAGGATATTTACTTCCCCGTTTCCCTTCAAGGATAGGAGAATTAAAACGTCGGTATTCTCCGCCGCCTCATCGACCCCCGCCAAAAGGAGCGTTAAGCTTTTGTCCTGAGGTCGCGCACTGACATAAATGGCATTTCCTTTTGTAAGAACTGCCGAAAAAACCGAAAACGTGAGTGCCGTCACGCAGAAAATCGTAAAAATCAGAAGCCATACGGATTGCTTCTTTTTTATCATAAAATCACCGCCTTCGCATTTTATTTTGCGAAAAGCGGTCATTTACATTCTGTCTATTGGAGTTTATTTTTTTCCTCTTGCGGCAATTCGTTCTTTTTGAGCGGATTCCTTTGCTAAAAGCGTAGCGGGAGAAATATATAAGCCCTCGCGGCTTAAAGCGGCAAGAGAAGCGTCATACGCCTTGATCATCATTTCATTTAAAAAATCAAGCTTATCGTCGGCGCGGTCTATCCCTTCGTAAAACGCACGGCGGACGGATACACAGCTCGGATAGCTTCTGCCCTCCTCGATAAAATCCGCCAAATACAAGAGCTTATCTAAAAGCGACATTTCTTCTTCTGCCGTCGTATGCTTTAAAATTGCCGAAAAAACGCTTTCACTTACAACCGAGGGATAAGATTCCTGCGCGAAATAAGCACCCGTTTTCGCGTGTAAAAGCGCGGCAGATGCCATTTCATCCTTGGAAACAGCAATTTCATATTTTCTAACGAGCGCGAGCTGCCCCTCGTATGACAGCTCCTTGGTAATATCGTGCAAAAGCCCTGCTACTGCCGCTAGAGGCTCCTCGGATGGCATATAGATCCTTGCCAAGGCACGCATCTCTTTTTCCACACCGAGGGTGTGACGGAAGCGCTTTTCTCCAAGACGCCCTTGCATGTCGGAGCGAATAAGATCAACAGTCTCTTCCCTTATCATCTGTAAAGCCCCTTTTCTTTTATATAAGAGGCAACCGAGGAAGGAAGCTTTTCTTCCCACTCTCGCTGTGCGGAAATATCGGCACGGATCTCGCTGGAGGAAAGCTCAAGAGCAGATATTTCAAGAATATGCACCCGTGCACCGAAGCGCTCGCGGTAGAGCGCCGCCTTTTCCTCCAAAGCGTTACGGACCTGCGCGTCGTTTTCTCTTGCCACACACACGATGTCCGCCAAGGCAAAGATCACCTCAGGCTCATGCCAAGAGTCAAGCGTTAAAAGCATATCGGTGCCGCAAAGGAAAAACAGATGCCTTCCCTCACCTTTGAGCGCGCGAAGCGTGTCCGAGGTATAGCTCTTTCCCTGCCGTTTGATCTCTAAATCCGATATCTCAATACTGTGAGAGAAAGAAAAGGCAAGGCGGCACATTTGGAGTCTATCGGCAGGCGCCGTCATTTCGCTCCGCATCTTATGCGGAGGAATGAACGTAGGAACGATCATAAGCTTATCCAGCGCCATTTTTTCAAAGAAAGCTTTTGCGGCGTGAATATGTCCGTTATGAGGGGGCGAAAAGGTGCCTCCGTAAATGCCTATGCGTTCCATTTCCTTCTCCTTACCGTGATTACCTCGGTAGCTCTATTTTCTTTTTGTTTTCGGATGGGCGATAAAGAACAAATCGCATACCTACGACAGAAACGACGTCTGCCTCGGTTTTTCCCGCGATTTCCTCTGCCGCTTCCTTAGCGGTATAGCCGCTATTTTCAAGAACGCGGAGCTTTATCAGCTCACGTGCCTCAAGACAGTTACTGATCTGCAAGCACATTTCCTCGGTAACGCCACCCTTGCCGACCTGAAAAACAGGGTCAAGCGAATTGGCAAGCGAACGAAGAAAGGCTCGTTGTTTACTCGACAGCATATAATATTTCCTTTAATTACTTAACGTATTTTTCGAGAAAGTGCTTTGCGAAGGTGCGAAGGGCTTTCCCTCTGTGACTGATGGCATGCTTTTCCTCGGGAGTCACCTCGGCTAAGGTTTTACTGTATTCCTTTACGTAAAACAAGGGATCGTACCCAAAGCCGCCCGTGCCGCGATAAGAGCGCAAAATAACGCCCTCGCAGTAATCGGTTACGGTAAATTCTTCCCCCAAGGGAGAAGCGTATGCAATAGCGCACGCATAGCGTGCCGTTCTCTTCTCGTCGGGAACGCTCTCAAGATTTTTAAGCAGAAGCGCGTTATTATCCTCATCGCTTCCGTGAACACCGGTATAACGAGCCGAGTAAATGCCCGGTGCGCCGTCAAGAGCGTCCACCATAAGTCCCGAATCGTCCGCAAAGCAAGGATAACCGAGCTTTGCAATCGCACGTGCCTTAATAAGTGCGTTCTCTTCAAAGGTAGCGCCGTCCTCAACGATATCGCCTTCAAAGCCGATATCCTTTAAGGAAAGAATTTCAAATGCCTCGCCGCCCTCACATTCGGAAAGAATTTTAGCGACTTCTTTAATTTTATGAGCGTTTCCGCTGGCAAAAACGATTTTCATTGCTTACTCCTTACGCTTCAAAGAGCGCCTTGACGTACTCCTCAGGGTCAAATGGCTTCATATCGTCGATCTGCTCGCCGACACCGATGAATTTCACGGGAAAGCCAAGCTCGCGCTTGATAGAAAGCACGATGCCGCCCTTTGCCGTTCCATCGAGCTTCGTCAGTATCATGCCCGTAATATCAGCCGCGTTTTTAAACTCCTTCGCCTGACTGATACCGTTTTGTCCCGTTGCGGCGTCTAAGACCAAATGCGTCTCCACGTCGGCATCGGGAAGCTCCCTGCCGATGACGCGATTCATTTTGGCAAGCTCATCCATCAGATTTTTCTTGTTATGCAGTCTGCCCGCGGTATCCACGATCAAAACGTCGCTTCCCCTTGCTTTTGCCGCCGCAATAGCGTCAAAAACAACGGCTGCGGGATCTGCACCCTGACCCTGACGGACCAGATCCACGCCGGCGCGGTCACACCAAACGGCAAGCTGGTCTGCCGCCGCGGCACGGAAGGTATCTGCCGCAGCAACGATAACCTTCTTCCCTTGCCTTTTTAATTCGGCACTGATCTTTCCGATAGAGGTGGTCTTTCCAACGCCGTTAACGCCGATCACGAAGATGACGGAGGGCTTTGTTGAGAGCTTAAGCCCCTCCGCCTCACCGACCGTTTCAAGAAGAATATCCATCAAAAGCTTTTTCACGTTTTCCGCATCGGTGTTTCGGGAGTCGCGAACGCGCTCCCGAAGCTCATCTAAAATATATTCCGCCGTACCTACGCCGATATCCGCGGTGATTAAGATCTCCTCAAGCTCATCAAAGAAATCCTCGTCAATACGGACGAAATGCTTTAATACGTCGTCAATTTTTGCTAAAAACGCATTTTTGGTCTTAATAAGACCGTTTTTCAGCTTTTCAAAAAAACTCATGTAAGAAGCTCCTTTTGCTTGCTTTCGATTTCCGAAATATCAAACGGAACAGCGCGGGAAATGCCGCGCTCGGGCATCGTAATACCGTAAAGACGGTCGCCTACCTCCATTGTACCGCGTCTGTGCGTGATCAAAACGAACTGGGTTTGCTCGGAATAATTCTTGACGTACGCACCGAAGCGGTCGACGTTGACCTCGTCAAGCGCCGCCTCGATCTCATCAAAGATACAGAAGGGGGTCGGGTTGGCTTTGAGAATAGCGAAGATCAGGGCAATAGCAACGAACGTCTGTTCGCCACCCGAAAGAAGCGAAAGGTTCTTGATGATCTTTCCGGGAGGCGCCGCCTTGATTTCGATGCCGCAGGTCAAAACGTCCTCGGGATCGGTGAGCGACAGCTCTGCCGAGCCACCGCCGAAGAGCTCGCCGAACACAATACCGAAGTTTTCGTTGATCTGGTCAAAGGTCTGCTGGAAGCTAACGCGCATTTCCTGCTCAATGCGGGTAACGATCTCAAGAAGATCCTGTCTTGATGCCGAAAGGTCATCCAGCTGTACCTTCAGCTCGGCGTGACGGGTGCGAACCTCCTCATATTCTTCAATGGCGTTGGGGTTCACGTTGCCGAGCGCACGCATCTGAGCCTTGCAGGTGGATTGGATCTGTGCGATCTCAGCGCGGTTTTGCGCCGTTACTGCAGGATAGTCAAGAGCCACCGCCTGCTCATACGTGATCTGGTATTCATCGTAAAGTCTGGTTTCAAGACGCTCGTTTTCCTCGCGTAAGCGGCTAAGCTTTGCGTCAGACCGTGTATATTCGGCAAAGCTACGCTCACGGTCATCATGCGCAGAACGGATAAGCTCGCGAAGCTCCTTGTCACGCTTGTCAAGCGCGTCACCATCCTGGTCAGATTCGGAACGGTCGCTTTCATATTTTGAAAGCTCAGCCTCTAACTCCTCAATCCGTCCTCGGTTAGAGGCATTTCCGCCTTCAAGCGAAGCGATGTCAGCGGTATATCCGGCAATACGCTCGTTAAGCTCGATTAGATCATCCTTGTGCGCTAAAAGCGTTGCATCAGCGGCACGAAGGGCCTCCTCAGCACTTTCAATGTCCTTGCCGATCACAGCGATCTTAAGCTTTGCCTCGGCAATCTCACCGTTTTTCGCATCGCGAAGATCTAAAAGACCTTGGCGCTCGATATCCTCCTTGATTCTCTGTTCCTTGAGCGACACCGCTTCCTTTGTAAGAAGCTCTAACTCCTTACCCAGGGACAGAATATCCGCATCGAAGCGATCGCTGTCCTCAAAGAGACGGTCGTAGTCCGCCTTCAGCTTAGAGAGAAGCTCACGGTTGGCATCCAGCTTGGCGTTTGCGCTGTCAAGCTCAGAGAATTGCGCACGGGACATGGTGTAAAGCAGGTCACGCGACTGCTCGGCATCCTGCATTTTCAGCCTGGCGTTTTCCATTTTTTGTTCAATTTCCGCAATATTTTTCTTGGCAGAATCAAACTTTTCTTCAAGCGCCCTGACACGTCCCTCTAAGGTTTTAATTTCATCGGCACGGGAAAGAATACCGCTGTCACGGCGTACAGAGCCACCCGTAAAGGAACCGCTGGCATTGATGACTTGACCGTCGAGCGTGACGATACGCACACGGTATTGAAGCTTTTTTGCCGCTTCGGTAGCGTTGTCGATATTGTCAAAAATAAGTGTGCGCAGTAAAAGCTGCTCGATAACGATTCGGTATTTTTTATCAAAGGCGACCAGCTTATCGGCGCGACCAATATAGCCGCCAAAGGCAGAGGCACGCTTGATCTCGTCGGTTTCCGTCGTTTCACGAACGGCGGTAAGAGGATAGAAGGTTGCTCTGCCTGCCTTTGCAGCTTTCAGTGCGGCAATGGCGCTCTTAGCGGTTTCCTCATCCTCAACGATGATATTTTGCATGCTTTGACCCAAAGCTGTCTCAATAGCAACGATATATTTGCTATCGGTGGATATCAGCTTAGACACAGGGCCATAGACTGTTCCGTGGAAGCGCGAGGAATCCTTTGCATATTCCTGCATTACAAAGCGCACGCTATGCTGATAGTCGTCAAACTGCTCTTCCATACGGCGAAGCGCCTCAATGCGCTCGGAAATACCACTCTTTTCGGTGTGTGCCGCGTGCAAGGCTCTGTTCTCTTCTTCGCGTTTGCCTTCTAAGGCTCGGATCGTTTCCGTACACTGGGCGATAAGCTCCTCTGCGGCATCGATCTTAGCTTTGTACGCAGAGGTATTGTTTTCACATCTTTTTGCCTCTGTCTCCAGTGCTTTTTCTGCCTCAAGATATTTCTCAATTTCGCGAGAAAGCTCGCTTCCTTTGCCTTTTCCGTCTTCTTTAGCCTTTTCAGCTACGTCAAGACGAACGCGAAGATCCATAATTTTCTGATTGGTCTCTTCCAGGATAGAAAGCTTTTGAGCCAAGGACGCTTCCAGCGCCATTGCCTTGCGAGAGTAGTCATCCATTTCCGCAAGAAGCTCAAGCTGTGCGTCAAGCGCCTGCTTCTCGTTAGAACGCAACGCCGTTATGCGTGCCGCGACCTCTTCCTTGTGAGCGGCAACACGCGTGCTATCCTCCGAAAGCTCCTCAATTCGTGCGCGGTTTTGCGCCAACAGCTCATTTAAATGGCGAATATTTCCAAGGGATACCTGATATTCGCTTTCAAGCGTACTGATCTCCTTAGTTGCCGCTGTGATCTGCGTGCGAAGCTGCTCGGACGCAAGACGGCGGCTGGTCAGCTTTTCGTTAACACGATCGCTTTGCTGTTCCAGCGAGGCAATGCTCTCCTTTAAGCGCTCGTACTCTGCGCTGGCAAGGCGGAACACATCGCTCGCCTTTTCGAGATCTGCCTTAATTCTTTGGGTATCAAAAAGCCAAAGAGAAACGTCCGCGCTCTTCTTTTCCTCTAAAAGCGCACGGTATTTTTTCGCCTTTTCCGCATCCTTTTCCAAGGGACCGATACGGGAATCTAACTCCTGGAACACAAGCGAAACGCTTTCTACGTTCTGCTCAACGCCCAAAAGACGCTTTTCGGTCTCCTCCTTGTCCTTGCGGTAACGGGAAATACCCGCCGCCTCCTCAAAAATGTTGCGGCGGTCCTCACTCTTGACGGAAAGGATCTCAGCGATCTTACCCTGACCAATGATAGAATAACCGTCCTTACCGATACCCGTATTCATAAACAGATCGCGAATATCTCTTAGGCGACAGTTCTTACGATTGATCATATATTCACTCTCACCGGAGCGGTAATAGCGGCGCGTAACCGTAATTTCGTCATAAGGAGAATTGATGCGGTGGTCGGGTGTAGAGTTATCAAAGGTTACGGAAACCTCAGCGTAGCTCATAGGGCGACGCAGGTCGGTACCGCCGAAAATGACGTCCTCCATGCGCTTACCGCGGATATTTTTGGTGGAAAGCTCACCCAAAACCCAACGCATTGCGTCGGAAATGTTGGATTTACCGCTTCCGTTAGGGCCTACAACGATGGTAGTACCGCGCTCAAAGGTAAGCACCGTTTTATTGGGAAAGGATTTAAATCCGTGCAGCTCAAGTGATTTTAAATACATCTTATATTCCTTCCTTACTTTTCAGCCTCAAGGCTTATACGTCTTCTACTCCGAAAAGGCGGAGTGCCTCCTTTGCCGCCATCTGCTCAGCCTCGCGCTTAGAGCGACCGATGCCGTGACCGACGATGTTGCTTGAAAGCATCGCGTCGATCTCAAAGGTTTTACTGTGGTCAGGACCGTGCTCACCCGTTACAACGTAACGAAGCTGTTCCTTGCCGTCCTGCTGGATCAACTGCTGGAGCTTTGTTTTATAATCGCCACCGCGGTTCTTTTCGCAATGCTCAAGCTCCTCGCGCATAAGTCCTATGAGAAAGATCTCAAGAAAATCCGTTCTTTTGCCCGAATCAATATAGATAGCGGCTAAAAGCGCCTCAAAGGCATCGGCAAGAATAGAGTCGTTGCCTCTGCCGTTTTGCTCCTCACCTTTTCCGAGGATCAAAAAGTCGCCAAGCTGAATTTTCCTTGCCAATTTCGCCAACGTACCCTCGCATACGAGATGCTGGCGGTTTTTTGTTAAATGACCTTCTGCAGAGGAAGGAAATTTATCATACAGGTAATCGCTGATAATGATCTGCAAAACAGCATCACCGAGAAACTCCATTCTCTCATTTGAGGGAAGCGGAGTCTCTTTTCTGCACTCATTCGTATAGGAGGAATGCGTTAACGCCGTTTCAAGCAGCTCTATATTATGGAAACGGTAACCCGTATATTTTTCAAGCTCTTGAATATTCTTTCCGAAGGCCATGTTCTGTGTCTCACTTTTTGTAGTTTTAGATAGTATTTGCGGCTCTGATTTTCGCGATGGTTTCCTCGATCTCGGTGTTTACACCGTTGTCCGCAAAGCGAGCCGCCTGCAAAACAGCGTTTTTGAGCGCCTTTGCATTAGAACCGCCGTGCGCCTTGATAACAGGCTTCTTAACACCGAGGATCAAAGCACCGCCATGCTCGGAGGCGCTGAATCGCTTTTTCATTTGCTTTACCTTATTGCGCATAAAGAATGCCGCGCTGACCGAGGCAAAAGGACTGCTCATCAAAAGCTCCTTGAGGTTCTGCATCATAAATTTCCCCATACCCTCAACAAGCTTTAAGACCACGTTGCCCGTAAAGCCGTCTGCAACCAAAACGTCGCAAGCGGAAAACGGGATAGCTTTTCCCTCAACGTTGCCGATAAAGTTGATATACTTACACTCCGAAAGGCGCTGATATGTGGCAACCTGAAGAGGTAAGCCCTTGTTAAACTCAGTGCCGTTGTTTACCTGACCGACACGAGGAGCGTCGATACCGTAAAGCTTTTTCATATATACCGAGCCCATAACCGCAAAATCCTCAAGATTTTCCTCGGTTACGACCAAGTTTGCGCCCGAATCAAGAAGTAAAACGGGCTCTGAAAGCGGAAGCACCGTGGCGATACCGGGACGCGAAATACCTTTAATGCGGCGAACGATCAGGGATGCTCCGACAAGGAGCGCTCCCGTGTTTCCCGCGCTAACAAAGGCATCGCCCTCGCCGTTCGCCAGCATTCTCAGACCAACAGCCATAGAGCAATCGCGCTTTTCGTGCGCCACAGACATTGGAGAATCCTCCATTGTGATGATTCCCTTTGCGGCGCGAATAGTAAAGGGAGAAAGATCGATGCCATTGTCCCTGGCAACAGTAAGAAGCGTAAACTCCTCACCTACAAGCGTGATGGACAGCTCAGGCATCTCCTTCAACGCGTCTACTGCTCCGCGTAAAATTTCAAGAGGCGCGTGATCGCCACTCATTGCATCTAATATAATTCTCATTCTCGTCTTCCTTTCTTATGGAGAGGAAAAATCACAGTCAAAAAAGTTTTTTGACAATCTCATCGATAAGAGCCAGCGAACGGACAACGTACGCGTCGTTTCTCGCTCTTTTTCCACCTTTAACCTTTTGAGATAAAGGGGCAAGAATGCCGAAATTTGCATTCATCGGCTGAAAATCGGTTGCCGTTCCATGACTGACGTAATACGCCATAGAGCCCAAAATAGTTTCTCTTGGGAAGGTCAGCGGCTCGCCCAAGCGCGCGCGCAAGGCTGCATTGATGCCTGCTACAAGACCGGAGCCGGTGGACTCAACGTATCCCTCAACACCGGTCATTTGACCGGCGAAAAAGAGATTTGGGTGTTCTGCCATTGAATAATGCTCGTTAAGAATAGACGGAGAAGATAGGTAAGTGTTGCGGTGCATAACACCGTAGCGCAAGAATTCTGCATTTTCAAGTCCCGGGATCATACCGAATACGCGGCGTTGCTCGGGAAAGGTCAAGTGCGTTTGGAAGCCAACGAGGTTATACATGCTTCCCTCTTTATTTTCTCGGCGAAGCTGTACGACAGCGTAAGGCTCTTTGCCTGTTTTTGGGTCAGGCAAGCCCACGGGCTTCAAAGGGCCGAAAAGAAGCGTATCGGGACCTCTTTTTGCCATGACCTCGACGGGCATGCATCCTTCAAAGACCTTCGGCTCCTTGCCGCTAGGAATATCAAAGTCGTGTAGAGGGGCCTCCTCAGCAGCAACCAGCGCCTTGTAAAAGGCACGGTATTCCCCCTCCGTCATAGGACAGTTGACGTAATCCTCACCGTCGCCCTTTCCGTAGCGCGAGGCGAAGTACGCCTTTGAGAAATCAATGCTGGAAGCGTCGATGATGGGTGCTGCCGCATCATAAAAATATAAGTTTTTTCCGTCAAAAAGCTCTGAAATGCTCGACGCAAGCGTGTCACTCGTTAAAGGTCCGCTGGCAACGACGGTGATCTCGTCGTGTGAAAGCGATTCCACCTCTACGCCCGTGTGAACGGTAATGAAAGGGTGTTCCTTTATTTTGCGCGTAATATAATCGGAAAAGAGCTTTCGGTCAACCGCAAGCGCGCTTCCCGCGGGTACGGCGGTAGCATACGCCGCCTCCATAATGAGAGAGCCGAGCTTTGCCAGCTCCTCCTTCAAAAGACCAACGGCGTTAAAGGGTTGAGCCGAGCGCAAGGAGTTGGAGCAAACCAGCTCGGCAAAGCCGTCGTACTTATGAGCAGGCGGATACTTTTGAGACTTCATTTCGTAAAGGTCAACGTACACGCCAAGCCTTGCCGCCTGATACGCCGCCTCGCAACCCGCTAAACCCGCGCCGATGACCTTAATTTTCGGAGCCATCGTCACGTCCTTCCTCTTGCTCTGCCTTGATCTTGTAGGTACAAGCCTTGTTGCGGCAGACCAAAAGCTTTTTGCTCTTGTGGAGCATCAAAATATCTCCGCATTCGGGACATTTATTTTTGGTTGGAAGCTCCCACGAGGAGAAGGAGCAATCGGGATAACGCTCACAGCTGTAGAACATCATCTTTCCGCGCATGCGACGCATCAAAATACGCGCGCCGCAATCGGGGCAAAGTGCGTCGATCGGATTTGCCTTCTGCTTGGTAAAGCGGCAGGCGGGATATTTAGAGCAAGCGTAGAACTGACCGAATTTACCGTTTCTTACAACGACGTCACCACCGCAAAGCTCACACTTGAAGTCTGCCAAGGGCTCGGCCTTTTCCTGCTTTTCGGTGGGTGCGCCGTCCTTGTCGATGGTTTTGGTGTTTTTACAGGTGGGATAGTTTGCGCAAGCAAGGAAACGACCGAAGCGACCGTTTTTATAAACCAAGGGGCTTCCGCACTTCTCGCAGGTATAGGGCGATGTTTCGGGGGGAATTACGATCTCTTCCTTCGAGACCTTTTCCTGTGCCTCAGTAAGCGATTTTTCAAAATCGGTATAGAAGCCGCTCAAAACGGTGTTCAGCTCCATCTCGCCACGCTCGATAGCGTCAAGCTCTCCCTCCATAGATGCGGTAAACTCGTAATCTACGATCTTGGGGAAATTCTCCTTCATCAGCTGATTGGTCACCTCACCAAGAGGCGTGGGTGCCAGCGCCTTTCCCTCACGTTTCACGTAGCCGCGATTGAGGATCGTGGTAATGATGGTGGTATAGGTGCTGGGGCGGCCAATGCCGTTTTCCTCAAGGAATTTGATAAGCGAAGCCTCGGTATAGCGGAGCGGAGGCTCGGTATAATGCTGATTTGCCTCGATACGGTCCGTTTTCATGGCTTCCTTTTCGGAGATGGTAGGAAGATGCGCGAAGTTCTGTTCCTCATCCGTCTCCTCTACGGTAGCATCGTAAACGGCGGTATAGCCGCGGAACTGCAGGTGATAGCCGTTGGTCTTGAAGATATAGCCGTTATTCTCAAAGTCGATGGAAACCGAATCATATACGGCGGCAGACATCTGGCTGGCGATAAAGCGCTCCCAGATCAGCTTGTAAAGACGATACTGGTCGGGCGTTAAATATTTGCGAACGAGAGCGGGAGTAAGCTCTACGTTTGCAGGGCGGATAGCCTCGTGCGCGTCCTGCGCGCTATCCTTGCTCTTATAGCTACGGGGAGCTTTGGGGAGATATTCCTCGCCGTAGGTCCTTGCGATCAAAGCGGCTGCCGCCTCCTGTGCAACGGCAGAAACACGGAGCGAGTCAGTTCTCATATAGGTGATAAGACCTTGCACACCGCCGTTTTCCGAGCCAAGATTGATACCCTCGTAAAGCTCTTGGGCAACCTTCATAATGCGCTGGGAGCGGAAATTAAGCTTGTGATAGGCTTCTTGCTGAAGCGTGGAGGTGATAAAGGGAGGCGCGGGCTGCTTCGGCTTCTGCGTGCGACGGATCTCCTTCACGGTAAAGGCACCGCTTTCAATAGCCGTTTTTACAGCAAGTGCGTCCTTTTCGCAGACAAGACGCATCTTGCCGCTTGCGTTACCGAAGAATCTTGCCTCAAGAAGCTGTCCGTCCTCGGTGGAAAGATAAACAGTGATCGTCCAATACTCCTGAGGGATAAAGGAACGGATCTCTTCCTCGCGCTCGGTGATAATGCGCGTGGCAACCGACTGCACACGGCCGGCAGAAAGACCGCTCTTTACCTTTTTCCAAAGAAGCGGGCTGATCTTATATCCGACGATGCGGTCTAAAATACGTCTTGCCTGCTGTGCGTCAACAAGGCTCTCGTCAATTGCGCGAGGTGCCTTGATAGCCTCCTTGATCGCGCCCTTGGTGATCTCGTTGAAGGTTACGCGACATGCGGCAGCTTTATCAATGCCAAGCTCCGCGGCAATATGCCAGGAAATCGCTTCACCCTCGCGGTCAGGGTCCGTTGCGAGAAAAATGCGGCCTGCGTTCTTGGCTTCTTTTTTCAGCGTTTTAATAACATCGCCCTTTCCGCGAATGTTGATATAATGCGGCAGAAAGCCGTTTTCAATATCTACACCCAAGGAGCTCTTGGGAAGGTCGCGAATATGACCGACAGAGGCAACAACGCGGTAATTGGCGCCAAGATAGCCCTTAATGGTGGTGGCTTTGGAGGGAGACTCCACAATGACAAGCGCAGTTTTCTTCTTTGCGCTTTCAGAGGCTTTAGTGTTTGCCATGACTGCTTTTCAGTACCGTAGTACTACCCTTTCTTAGTTAATCTATTTGTTTTGTAAAGCTTCCGCCGGCTGTGCCGACAACGAAGCCCTTCATTTCCATCATCGTAAGAACGGATAAGATCTCCTCGGAGGGCATATCACCCAAAACGATAGCATCGGGATGCACGTTAGCCCCATATGGCATCTGACGATAGATCTTCTGCTCGGTCTCATCCATATTTTGCATCATACTTAGCTCTTTACTCTTGATCAGCTCTTCTTCTTTTTTCTTGCGCTCCTCGTCCTTTTCGGTACTGTCGCCGCCAAAAAGAAAGCTTCGAACCTTTCCTGCTACCTTGCCGCCAAGCTCACCCATTTTATATGCGGGGGAATTTTTGCGGTGGGCTTCAAGAGCGTTTACCTTATCTGCTTTTTCTTTCGAGGAAAGCTTTTTTTCCTTAGGCTTGGCACAAACCACACGGTATTTATCCATAACGTGCTCAAGGGAGCTTTCTCTTTTGTCAAGAAGCTTAAAGGCATTCATATACGGGAGATACTCTTCCCTATAAAAATCATAAATATCATCTGCGCAAGTGATTGCCTGCGCCTTTTGATACTTCAAAAGAAGCAAAGGTCCGTCGCTGTTCGGCGCACCGACTCTGCCGGGAACGGCAAACACCGCTCTTCCCTGTGTGTTTGCGCGACGCGCTGTGATCATCGAGCCGCTGCCCGCCTCACCCTCCGTTACAACAGTAGCGCGAGAGATGCCGCTGATAATACGGTTACGCATAGGAAAATGAATTTTCTCGGGGCGCTCCCCGGGCGCATGCTCGGTAATGACGGCACCGCCGTTACGAACGATGCAGTCGTGAAGGAATTCGTGCTCAGCGGGATAGATCACGTCAATGCCCGAGCCAAGCACCGCAACGGTCGTGCCTCCCGCTTGCAGAGTTGAGGCGGCACAAACACCGTCAACACCGAGAGCGAGTCCGCTGACGGTGATGCAACCCATTTTAGCAAGATCATACGAAATATCAAACGTAATTTCACCGCCGTAATAGGTCATTGAGCGCGTGCCAACCACCCCGATACACGGGCGCTTGTTCCATTCGGGAAGCGTACCGCGAAGATATAAAAGCACGGGCGGGTCGCTGATCTGGCGCAAAAGCTCGGGATATTCCCCGTCCGCATACGTTAAAATGCGGACACCACCTTCAAAGCAATGTTCAAGAATAGCCTCTGAAGCGGAAAGATCCTTGATAGAAAGATGCTCCTTTTCCTTTTTGCTGAGCCCTTCTACCTTTGCGATCTCATCGGCATCATAAATACCCTTAGCGTCACCGTAAAGTGACAAAAGGCTTTTTAAGGAGCGCGATGCAGGGTTTAGAGCAAGGCTTAACCATACCCAATAAATAAGCTCTGACATATTGGCTCCTTTCATTTGTCTTTATCTTTTGGATTGCTCGTACAGCAAAACAGACGCCGCGACCGCGGCATTTAAGGATTCGGTATTTGGCATAATCGGAATATAAACGCTCGCACTGCACTCACGTGAAACCTCAGGTGAAATACCGTGCCCCTCGTTTCCGATAACAAAAACGTCACTCTTGGTAGGAGTAGCGATTTCTAACGAAATCGCCCCATCCTTCAGTTCTGCGGCAAAAACACGCTTGCCGCACTCCTTGAGCGTTGCAATAGAGGAAACAAGGTCGTCAACAATAAAAACACGGAGCTTAAAAAGCCCGCCCATAGCCGCCCTTAGCGTCTTTGGATTATAAAGCTCGGCACAATCG
This sequence comes from Eubacteriales bacterium, assembly GCA_045656965.1. Classification (GTDB taxonomy): domain Bacteria; phylum Bacillota; class Clostridia; order Oscillospirales; family CAG-272; genus UBA1740. The sequence goes on along the minus strand of JAZOSE010000073.1, from coordinate 1,324 downwards.
CTTGATAAAATCAAGGTGTCCGTTCCAAAGGCAACAGCGCTGCGGATGATGGCGCCGAGATTGCCCGGATCACGTACCGAGCAAAGACAGAGCGCACGCGTCTTTTCAAAAATGTCTTCCTTATATATTTTAATACATCTTTCAAAAAAGTCAAGATGTTTTACTACAGCAATTATGCCTTGAGGCGCTTTTTCGGTAGAAATTTTTTCAAAACAAGCGTCGGAAAGAACAAAAATGGAGATATTTTCCATATTCGCCTTTTGCAGCATTGCCATCGCACGCTCAAAATACAGCTCCTTTTTCCCTTCCGCAATAAACAAATGCGTTATGGGAAGGTGCATAGAGGCTGCCTCCTCGAAGAGCTTAAAGCCCTCAAGCAAAAAGGCTCCTTCCTTGTCGCGAAACTTCTTTTCCTTCAAGGACGAGGCAAATGCTACGGTGGGATTTGCGCGCGAGGTGATATAAATTGTGTCTTTCATATCCTTCTCCTAATCTGATAGAAAAAGGGCGTTGCAAGTATTTAAAGCCTGCAACAGCCCTCTTTGCCAAAGCGTGAAACACGCCAAGCTTTTTTAATTTCAAAAAATCGGACCTGTCAAGGACAAGACCGTTCTCTGATTAAAGAGCAGCCTTTGCCTTTTCAGCGAGTGCAGCAAATGCATCCTTGTCGCTTACAGCGATCTCAGCAAGCATCTTGCGGTTGAGATCAATGCCGGCGAGCTTAAGACCGTGCATAAGGGTGGAGTAGTTCATACCGCAAACCTTAGCCTGTGCGGAAATACGTGCGATCCAAAGAGCACGGAACTCTCTCTTCTTCATCTTGCGGCCTGCAAATGCATAGTTACCGCTCTTCATAACGGCCTGCTTAGCCATCTTGAAATGCTTGCTCTTTGCACCCCAATAGCCCTTTGCAGCCTTCAGAACGCTCTTTCTTCTTTTACGCGTCATCATCGCGCCTTTTACTCTAGCCATTTTATGTCTTCCTCCTAATCTTTCTTTTCGGTCGCTTACTTAATGATAAGCGTTCTGTAAACAGGTGCCATGCTCTCGCTCAGAGTTGCACCACGACGAAGCTGTCTTTTGCGCTTTGCAGTCTTAAGACCGAGCTTGTGACGGCGATTGCAATGGTTCATCTTAACTTTACCGGTAGCGGTGAGAGAAAATCTCTTAGACGAAGCTTTATGCGTTTTTACTTTTCCCATTTTTGTTTCTCCTTTAATGTTAACGGCGTAAGCCGAATTTTAACTTAATTTGCGTCGGACTTTTTAGTGGATGCCTTTACGGGCGAGAGGACGACAGACATAAATCTGCCTTCCAGCGACAT
>JAZOSE010000072.1:0-4225 GCA_045656965.1 Eubacteriales bacterium | reverse complement strand
TTGCTTTTTTGTTCTCCTGTTTCATACCGAGTGGAAAGTTGCCGATAACGGCAAAATAACGAGAGAAAACGGCGATGTGGAAAAGGCTTCGGGCAAATTTATTCACGGGCGGATTTCTTTGCCTTGGCGGAGAGAGGACTTGCTTTCTGGGTGTGGCGCAAGGAGTATTTGTCGGCGCGGGCAAAATAGCGCTATTTTTTGCCGTTTTTGTATTGCTATTTTGCCGATAATATGTTATAATAAGTAGAAAAATCGGCAAAATATGAAAAAAAGGGCCTTTTTGGTTTATTTGCTTTGAAGAAAAGAAAGGTATGACTATGGAAAAGAAAAGAAACGGCTTTGGCAGCAGTCTTGGCTTTATTCTCGCTTCTGCGGGCTCAGCCGTAGGACTTGGCAACATTTGGGGCTTCCCCTACAAGACGGGAGCAAACGGCGGTGCGGCATTCGTTATCGTATACGTGCTGTTCGCCCTTCTTCTCGGCATTGCGGGTATGACGGCGGAGATGTTCCTTGGCCGTCGCGCTGAGGCAAACCCCATTACCGCGTTTAAAAAGATCAACGAAAGGCTTGGCTTTGCGGGACTTCTTGTGATCGCCATACCCTTCTTTATCATTTGCTATTATGCGGTGCTTGGCGGATACACGCTTCGCTCTGCTGTGAGCGCTATCACCGATATCGGCAAGAGTTTCACCGAGGTTGAGGCAGGCATGAACGCCTTTATGTCGAACCCGTGGCTCCCCGCCGTTTGCACGGTTATTTTCCTTGCGCTTTCCGTTCTTATCATTATGGGCGGTGTGCAAAAGGGAATTGAGAAGGCATCGAAGGTGCTGATGCCCATCCTTTTCTTCATTCTTCTTGGCGTTATGATCTATTCCCTTTGCCTTGGCGAGGGTGTGAAGGCGGGTCTTGACTTCTACATTTTGAAGGCAGACTTTAAGGCTCTCGGCTGGGATGGCGTTGCCGCCGCGATGGGTCAGGTATTCTTCTCGATGTCTCTCGGTATGGGTATTATGATGGTATATGGCTCTTATGCGGGCAAGGAGATCAATCTTCTTCGCTCGGCGGTGCAGATCAGCATTATCGATACGGTGATCGCGCTGATGGCAGGCTTTGCTATTTTCCCCGCCGCTTATCACTTTATTGAGGTTGAGGGCGTTGCCGCTGCCGACGTTGGCCTTGGCGGCTTTGCGCTGATGTTCTTTACGCTTCCGCAGGTCTTTGCCTCGCTCGGCACGGTCGGCGCTATCATTGGCTCCTTCTTCTTCCTGATGGTTGCGATTGCCGCGATTACCTCGGTCGTTTCGCTTATCGAGGTCGTTACCCAGTTCGTCATCCAGAAGTTCCGCGTGAGCCGTAAGAAGGCGGCTATCATTCCGATGGTTCTTGCCGCAGCGATCTCAATTCCCGTTTCGCTTTCGCTCGGCGGTCATTTCTCCTTCGTCGGCTTTGATCTTCTCACCTTCTTTGACGAGATCACCAACACCGTGCTTATGCCTCTTGGCGCGCTTATTGCCTGCGTTTGCGTGGGTTGGGCGGTTTCCAAGGAGGAATATATCGGCGACGTTTCGAAGAATGCAACGGTTGCTCGCGTGATGTACTACATCACCCGCTATATCACTCCCGTGCTTATTCTCGTGGTTGAGGTGTTTGGCGTTGTTTCCAACGTTATGGCAAACGTTGGCTACTGGTCGGTTATCGCCGCGGCACTCGTGCTTGTTTTGGCGGTGGAGACCGTGTACTTTATGCTTCTTCAGGGCAAAGACACCGGCTGCAACGCCGACGAGCTTGCTCTTTCGGAAAACGACTAAATAAAAGCGTGCGAGCCTGCCTTTTGGCAGGCTCGCCTTATCCTTACGTTATATAAGAGGTAAAAAATGAAGCTGTTTCGCCGTTTTGTTTCCTATTACCGTCCGCACGCGGGGCTTTTCGCCCTCGATATGCTGGCATCGTTCCTTATTTCCGCGTTCGGTATGGTGTATCCCATCGTCACCAACCGTATGCTTAACGAGCTGATACCGAATGCGGTTGCGGGTGGCGCGTTCAAGCCCATCGTATATGCGGGGCTTCTCGTTCTCGGACTTTACATAATGCGTTATTTTTTGCGCTATTTCGTGCAGTATTACGGTCACCTCATCGGTGTTCGTATGCAGGCGCAGATGCGCCGCGAGCTGTTCGCGCATATCGAAAGGCTACCCTACAGCTTCTTTGACGAGCACGAAACGGGCAAGGTGATGTCGCGCTTAACGAACGATCTGCACGAGGTCAGCGAGCTTGCGCACCACGGTCCCGAGAACCTCTTTATCAGCGGTATTATGGTGGTGTGGTCCTTTATCTATCTTTGGGGGCTTCACCCGTATCTGACCCTGATCGTGTTCGCTTGCGTGCCGTTTCTCGTCGTTGTGGCGTATTTCGCCCGCAAGAAGATGAAAAAGAGCTTCACCGAGCGCCGCGTTGCCACCGCAACCATCAACGGCGCGATCGAAAGCAGTATCACGGGTGTGCGCGTGACCAAGGCGTTTTGCAACGAAAAGAAGGAAGAGGAGAAGTTTGAGAGGGGCAACGAGGAGTTTGTGTCCTCCTCACGCGGCGCGTATCACGCGATGGCGCAATTCTTTTCCTCCACCGCGCTGATCACCGATATTTTCAATATCATTATTTTGATCGCGGGCGGCTTGTTTCTATATAAGGGAGAGATCTCCTTTGGAGATTACTCCACCTTTATCGTATCGATCAATCTTTTCATTTCTCCCATTATGACGCTCGTCAACTTTGCCGAGCAGTTTCAAAACGGCGCGTCGGGCTTCCGCCGCTTTGCCGAGATCTTAGAGATCGAGCCCGAGCGCGACGCTGAGGGCGCAAAGGCGCTGGATGACGTTAAGGGAGAGATTGCCTTTGAGGGCGTTTCCTTCGCCTATAACGCCGAAAAGGGCGTTTTAAAGAACGTCTCCTTCCGTGTGGGCGCGGGTGAAACGCTTGCGCTCGTCGGTCCTTCGGGCGGCGGCAAGACCACCGTGTGCCACCTTATTCCCGCCTTTTACCGTCAGGGAGAGGGCAAGATTAGGATCGACGGCGTGGATACGAAGGACATCACCCTTGCCTCGCTTCGCTCGCATATCGGTATCGTCCAGCAGGACGTCTTTCTCTTCTCCGGCTCCATCAAGGAGAATATTCTCTACGGCAATCCCACCGCGACCGACGAGGAGGTTATTTTGGCGGCAAAGCGTGCCAATATCCACGACTACGTTTTGACGCTTCCAAACGGCTACGACACCGAGATCGGTGAGCGCGGCGTGAAGCTTTCGGGCGGACAGAAGCAGCGCTTGTCTATTGCGCGCGTGTTCCTCAAAAACCCCTCTATTCTCATTCTGGACGAGGCGACGAGTGCGCTTGACAACACCACCGAAATTCTTATTCAGCGCGCGCTCGACGAGCTTTGCCGCGGCAGAACGACCATTGTGGTCGCGCACCGCCTTTCTACCATCAAGAACGCTGACCGCATCGCCGTGATCGAGGGCGGCGAGATCACCGAAATGGGAACGCACGAGGCGCTGATGGAAAAAGAGAGGGGCGTTTACCGCACGCTGTATAGCCTTCAGTTCCGCCAAAGCGACAGCGACGTGGCGCTGCCAAGCTCGCTTTTAAATGAATAAAATAAAAAGGACTTCTTGTGGCACCTGCCGTAGAGCAGGTGCCACAGTTATATTCGCCTCTGGCGAGTTCTATTGCTTCGCAGTGGTATTCGGCTATCGCCGAGTGATATTCGCTACGCGAGCTTGGGAGGCGAATATAATATCACTGCGACCATCGGGAGCAATATCACTGTTGCTTGCAACAATATCACGCTGACACGGTCAGCATATCACTTTCAATTTGATATGGCATTTGTGTCTACAAATGCAGTTGTCAAGAAAAGAGGACAGAGAATGTAAAACACTCTCTGTCCTTTTCCTGTCAGTTCGAGTATACTGCTCTATGGTAGGCACCCTTTTCGAAGTCCTTTTTTCGTTTACGATGCTTTCTTCAAAAGCCTATTCATCAGCGTGGTGAGTGGCAAAATCAAAAATCCGAAAAAGAAGTTGCTGACGGCGTGCGTGATATCAAAGATCGCGCCCGCACCGATCCAAACGTACAGCTCCTCTAACGAAAGTCCAAAAATGAGCATTTGCGCGGGGGCGTAGAGAATGCCGAAAAGGAGCCCGTGGAGCATCGAGATCAGCGGATAAAG
>JAZOSE010000071.1:0-9258 GCA_045656965.1 Eubacteriales bacterium | reverse complement strand
TTTGTAACTCAATTTGTGTTCTCGCATGTCCATTATAACACACATCTTAAATTCTGTCGAGTATCTCCTGTTTTCTCGTCCTGTTTTACCCATAAAAATATGCACCTCCAAAAGCGTCTAACTTTTGGGGTGCATATCAATCGAATAGGGGATTTTACTTATTTGTGATATTTTTTGCCATTTAAAATGGTAAAGGAGCGGTAGACCGCCTCGGCGAGCGAGATGCGAATAAGCTGGTGAGGAAAGGTGAGGCGCGAGAAGGAAAGCTTTAAGTCTGCTCTTGCCTTTACCGCGTCGGATAGTCCGTAGGACGAGCCGATGATAAAGACGATCTTTCCCGAGCCGCCCTTGGCGGTGTCCACAACGCGCGCAAGCTCCTCGGAGGAGAGCATTTTTCCTTCCACACAAAGAGCCACCGCGTATGCGTCCTTGGGAATTTTTTCAAGGATTTTTTCTCCCTCCGCCGTCAAGGCGCGGCTGATTGCCGCTGGCGACTCGTCGGCGAGGCGCTCCTCCTTTAAATTGATCTCCTCAAGCTTGGCGTAGGCACCAATGCGCTTGGCGTACTCCGAAAAGGCGTCGGACCAATATTTTTCCTTCAAGGTGCCGACGGTGATAAAACTGCACTGCATTAAAGACCTCCCAAAAGCTTCATAACGCTGTATAACGCCTTTACGATATGCTCACCGAAGAAAAGATAGATAATGTCAAAAAGAACGGTCAGACAAAGTGGGAAAATGAAGGTCAAAAGCCATTTCGATTTCCGCTTTCTTTCGTCACGCGCAGCGAGAAACGCCGTTTTCTTCTCCTCGCTCCACTCGTTTGAGAGAGAAGAGTGCGATAAGGAATCAAGGGCAAAGCCACGGTTGATGATCACGTATGCGAGCGCCGAGGCGGCGAGCAAGCCGTAGTAGATCCAAAAGATCCAGTTGATATTGAGCCGCATCACGAGGTAGCAGTAAAGACCGAAAAGAAAAAGCGTATTGAAAATGAGCAGGGTGGCTAAGTGCCAGGGAAACGGCTTGCTTTGACCTTCTCTTTTCATACGCTTCTCCTAAAAAATTATTAGCTGTTTTTGAGCGCGGCACGCTTTGCCGCCTGTGCCTTCTTTCTGGTGGGCGTGTCGAGGATCTGCTTGCGAAGACGGATGGATTTCGGGGTAACCTCGATCAGCTCGTCGTCCGCGATAAACTCAATAGCCTCCTCTAAGGATTTCTGTACGGGGGTGATCAGCGTGAGCGCCTCGTCCGCACCCTTAGAGCGAATCGCTGTCAGGTGCTTTTCGTCGCACACGTTGACCTCAATATCGCCGGGCTTGGGGTTCTCGCCCACGATCATACCCTCGTAAACGGGGGTCGCCGCACCGATAAAGAGGGGACCGCGATCCTGCGCGTGGAAAAGGCCGTAGGAGGTCGCCTTGCCCTGCTTGCTGGCAACGAGCGAGCCCGTAAAGCGCACCGCGATCTCGCCCTTAAAGGGCGCGTAGGAATCGAAGGTGGTATTCATAATGCCCTCGCCACGTGTCGCCGTCATAAACTCCGAGCGGTAGCCGAAGAGGCAACGGGAGGGGATGATATACTGAAGTCTCTGACGCGAGCCGCGAAGCTGCATATCTAAAAGCTCGCCCTTGCGTGCGCCAAGCTTTTCCATAACCGTACCCATATATTCCTCGGGCACGTCGATCTCCACGCGCTCCATAGGCTCGCACTTCACGCCGTCGATCTCCTTATACAGCACGCGAGGCGTGGAGCAGGAAAGCTCATATCCCTCACGGCGCATATTCTCAACGAGAATAGAGAGGTGCATCTCGCCTCTGCCCGCCACCTTGAAGGAGTCGGTGGTCTCGCCGTCGCTTACGCGGAGCGAAACGTCGCGAAGAAGCTCGCGGTACAGGCGGTCACGCAGGTGGCGCGAGGTCACGTATTTGCCCTCGGTGCCTGCGAAGGGAGAATTGTTGACCGAGAAGGTCATCTCCAAGGTCGGCTCGGAGACCTTTACAAACTCTAAAGGCTCAACGCAAGAGGTTGCGCAAACGGTGTCGCCGATGGTGATGTCCTCAGCGCCTGAGAAGCATACAATGTCACCCATGCGCGCCTCGGTAACGGGTACACGGGTCAGTCCGTCAAACTGATAAATAGAAACGACCTTCGCGCGCTGTGCGGGCGCATCGGGGCTGTGGTAGTTGCAAATCGAGATCTCTTGGTTTTGTCTCATTTTGCCACGCTCAATACGGCCGATACCGATACGACCGACGTATTCGCTGTAATCGATCGAGGAGACGAGCATTTGGAGCGGCTCTTCCTCCTCACCCTCGGGTGCGGGGATATATTCGAGAATGGTATCAAGCAGGGGAATAAGGTCCTTGCCCGCCTCGTCGGGTGAGACCGAAGCCGTGCCCGCTCTGCCCGAGCAGAAGAGCATGGGGGAATCGAGCTGCTCGTCGGTGGCGTTCAGGTCAATAAGAAGCTCAAGCACCTCGTCGATGACCTCGTAAATGCGCGCGTCGGGCTTGTCTATCTTATTGACAACGACGATAACGCGGTGATTGAGCGAAAGTGCGCGCTCAAGCACGAAACGCGTTTGGGGCATAGGTCCCTCTGCCGCGTCAACGAGAAGGATAACACCGTTTACCATCTTTAAAATACGCTCCACCTCGCCGCCGAAGTCTGCGTGTCCGGGGGTGTCGATAACGTTGATCTTGACGTCCTTATAATGAATGGCGGTGTTCTTTGCAAGAATGGTGATGCCGCGCTCACGCTCAAGGTCGTTCGAGTCCATAACGCGCTCCTCGGTTGCCTGGTTTTCGCGGTAGATACCGCCCTGACGGAGCATCTCGTCGACAAGCGTGGTCTTTCCGTGGTCAACGTGCGCGATGATCGCGATGTTTCTTAAATCGTTTCTTTTCAAAGCCGTTACCTCTTTTTAGTAATCTTTAACCAAAATATTATAACATATCTTTCGGCGAAATACAATCGTTTTTCGCATTTTTTTGCAAAAAAAAGGACCGAGCGTGGCTCGGTCCTTTGAAAATTAAAGGTTGTAGTATCTGTCAAACTCTGCGGGATGAGGGATCTTTGCCATTTCGGCACACTCAGCTCTCTTGCCCTTGATGAAGTTTTTGATCAGCTCCTCGGGGAATACGCCGCCTGCGGTCAGATAGTCGTGGTCGCTCTCGAGCGCGTCAAGCGCCTCGGGAAGCGAGGTGGGAAGCTGGGTGAGCTTTGCCTTTTCCTCGTCGGAAAGGTGGTAAAGGTTGAAGTCGTAGGGCCCCCAGCCGTTTGCGTGAGGATCGATCTTGTTCTTTACACCGTCAAGACCTGCCATAAGGATCGCAGCATAGCAGAAGTAGGGGTTGCACGTAGCGTCGGGGTTGCGGAGCTCAAAGCGACGCTTTGCGGGCGTTTTTGCGTATGCGGGAATGCGGATAACGGCACTGCGGTTGGAGGTTGCGTAGCCGACGGTTACGGGAGCCTCAAAGCCGGGAACAAGACGCTTGAAGGAGTTGGTGCTGGGGTTGGTCAAGGCGCACAGGGAAGCGATGTGCTTTAAAAGTCCGCCCATAAAGTAATGCGCGGTCTCGCTGAGGTTGGCGTATGCGCCGTCCTTCGAGAATACGGGCTCGCCGTCCTTCAAAAGAAGCATATGCACGTGCATACCGCTGCCTGCCTCGCCGTAGATGGGCTTGGGCATAAAGGTTGCGGTCTTGCCGTATTTAAGCGCGGTGTTGTGGATGATGTATTTGATCATCATCGTGGCGTCTGCCATTTCGGACATCTTGCCAAGCTGAGGCTCGATCTCAAACTGACCGGAAGCGGCAACCTCGGGGTGATGGTAGTTGATCTCAATGCCCATATCCTTCATATGAAGGCACATTTCGCTTCTTGCTTCGTAGGATTTGTCAAAGGGCTTAGCGATGTGGTAAGCCTTCTGCTTGGGAACGATAACGCCCTTGCCCTCGATTGCGCTGTTCCAGTACGACTGCTCAGCGTCGAGCGTTACACCGATGGAGTTGGGGGAAACGTCCCAGCCCACCTGGTCAAAGAGATAGAACTCAAACTCGGGAAGAATGAGCATCGTGTCGGCAATGCCCGAGTCCTTCATATACTGCTCTGCGGCAAGAACGATATTTCTGGGGTACTGTGCCAGGGGGCGGTTTTCGGGGCTTGCGATGATCATCGCGTTACCCGTCATAGAAAGCGTGGGGATCTCGCAGAAGGGATCTATCACGGCGGTGTCGGGGTCGGGAATAAAGACCATATCGCTCTTTTCCACCACAGCGTAGCCGTAGTTGGAGGCGTCGAAGCCGATGCCGTTCTTCATCGTGTCCTCGGAGAAATTCTGTGCGGGGATGGTAACGTGTCTGTACTGACCGTTGATGTCGACCATCTTAAAGTCGACCATTTTGATTCCTTTTTCCTCGATCAGTGCAAGAATATCCTGTACGGATTTAGACATAGTGCGTCTCCTCTCAAAAATATATGTTTTTCAGAACACTATTATTTTACCAAACAAATTTCCTTTCGTCAATAAAATAGAGAAATATTTTCTAAAATTATTCGGTTTTTGGTGTGCATTTGAATGTAAATATGCTATAATTGGTTATAAGAGATAAAAATAAGGGCGATATACGGCTTTTGTGCCACTCGTCTTCCCCCTAAAAAGCAAGGAAAGGAGAATGCTCATGTCTGACGAAAAGCAAGCGTTTAACGACGCGTTAGATCAAGCAGTTGCCATAGTCGAAGCACAAAGAGATGCGTATTCTCCCGAGCAAATAGACGCTATGCTTGCCACCATTGAAATGGCGAAGGAACAGCAAAACGCCATGGAAGAAGAGAGAAAAGAAACGCCCGAGGAGAGAAGAGCGCGGGAAAAGCGCGAGATTGAGGAGCGCATCCAAAAGAAAAAGGAGGCGCGAGAGGCACATATTGCCGCCGTTACCTCCATGGACCTGCCGCTCGACTGGGAAAACGTTTTCGCCACCGACGCACGCACGCAGGGCGTGCATACCGAGAGCATCAGCGACGCGCTCGTCATGTCGCTCTCCTCGCTTGGTAGGGTGGATATTGAATACATATCCTCGGTTACGGGAGAGGATTATAAAACCGTCATTTGTGCCCTCAAGGGCTCGATCTTTCAAAACCCTGACACCTGGGGCGAATGCTTCTACAAGGGCTGGGAAACGGCAGAGGAATACCTTTCGGGCAACCTGATGCGCAAATGGAAGACGGCAAAGCGCGCGGACGATATCTATCGCGGATATTTTGCCGACAACGTTGCGGCGCTCGGGCGTGTTTTGCCTGTTCCCGTCTCGGCAGGAGATATTTACGTTACGCTTGGCTCTCCTTGGGTGCCGACGGATATTATCGATGCCTTCATAACTCACATTCTGCACCTGAAAACGCGCTATCGCTTTACCAAGCACGACGAGCTGACAGGCACGTGGGAGCTTCCCGACAAAGCGTTTTATCAGCGAGGCGTTGCCGCCACAGGCACCTACGGTACACCGCGTCTCGGCGCTCTTGAGATCCTTGAACGCACACTCAATATGAAGACGGTCTCGGTGACGGACGAGGTGGGAAGCCTATTTAATAAATCCGGCGTTAAGCGCGTTGTTAACAGAGCGGAGACGGTGCTTGCCCTTGAAAAGCAGCAAAAGCTCATCGACACCTTCCGCAAATGGGTCTTTGCCGACGCCGCTCGCAAGGAAAAGTTAGAAACGATCTATGACGAAAAGTTCGGCTGCGTGCGCCGTCGCCGTTTTGACGGATCGTTTCTTACCTTCCCCACGATGTCGCCCGATATTACGCTCTACGGCTATCAAAAGAACGCTGTGGCGCGTATCCTCTTTTCCCCCAACACCCTCTTGGCGCACGACGTCGGTAGCGGAAAAACCTTTATTATGGTCGCCGCGGGTATGGAAATGCGCCGTATGGGCATTTCAAAGAAAAATCTTTACGTTGTGCCCAACAGCATCGTCGGACAGTGGAAGGGCATTTTTGAAAGACTCTATCCCACGGCAAACGTCTTGACGGTTGAGCCCAAGCACTTTACCCCCGATCACCGTGAGAAAACGCTGGCAACCATTCGCGACGGCGACTTTGACGCTGTCATTATGGCGTATAGCTGCTTTGACAGAATTCCTCTTTCCGTTGACTACTATGAAAAAACGCTCACGGAAAAGAAAAAGGAGCTTGCCGCTGCCGCCGTCAATTCCAAAAAGGCGACCCGTGTATTAAAAAGCAGGCTGGAGAGCGTCACAAAGGAGCTTGCCGAGCTTGTTGCCACCGTCAAAAGCGGTCAGCCGCCGATCTGCTTCGATCAGCTCGGCTTTACCCGCCTTTTCGTTGACGAGGCGCACAACTATAAAAATCTACCCCTAGAAACTAAGGTCGACAAGGTGCTCGGTATCAGCTCTGCGGGCTCGAAAAAGTGTGCCGATATGCTTGATAAGGTCACCTTTATCCAAAGAGAAAACCTCGGCGGCGGTGTCATCATGGCAACGGGCACCCCCATTACCAACTCCATTACCGACGCCTTTGCGATGCAAAAGTATTTGCAGGGCGGTGAGCTTGCCATGCTCGACCTTCAGTGCTTTGATAGCTGGGTCGGTATGTTTGCCGAGCGTACCACCGAGTTTGAGATCGACGTGGATACGAGCAGCTACCGCCTTGCCACGCGCTTTGCCAAATTCCATAACATTCCCGAGCTGACCTCGCTTCTCGCCTCGGTCGCGGATTTTCACCGCGTGGATACCGAGTCGGGCATTCCTGCGTTTGATGGGTATAACGACGAGCTCGTGCCCAAAACGCTTGCGCTTGGTGAATATCTCGAGGACATCTCTCGCCGTGCCGATGCCGTTCGCTCGGGTGCCGTTCGCCGCCTTGACGACAATATGTTAAAGATCACGGGTGACGGACGAAAGGCGGCGCTCGATATCCGTTTGGTATCGCCCGACGTGCCCTTTACCCACGCCTCGAAGGTCGCTAAATGCGCCGAAAACGTCTTTAATATCTACCGCGTAACTGCGGCGGCAAAAAGCACCCAGCTCATCTTTTGCGACACCTCTACCCCCAAAATCGGACTGAATATGTACGACGAGCTTCGCCGTCTTTTGATCTTTATGGGAGTGCCGAGCGACGAGATCGCCTTCGTGCACGACGCGCAGAGCATGCGCGCGCGTACTAAGCTCTTCGCCAAAATGTGCCGCGGAGAGATCCGTATTCTTCTTGGTTCAACCTTTAAGCTCGGCCTCGGCGTTAATATCCAGGACAAGCTGATCGCCGTTCATCACCTCGATGTGCCGTGGCGCCCTGCCGACATGGTGCAAAGAGAGGGACGAATTCTCCGCCAGGGCAACGAAAACAAAAAGGTCTACATTTACCGTTATATCACCGAGGGCAGCTTCGATGCGTATTCGTGGCAGCTGCTCGAAACCAAGCAGCGCTTTATTTCGGGGCTTCTTTCGGGCTCGTATGGGGAAAGAAGCGGATCGGAGATCGACGACGTCGTTTTAAGCTATGCCGAGATCAAGGCGCTTGCCATCGGCAACCCGCTCATCAAGGAGCGCGTGGAGACTGCAAACGAGCTTGTCCGCACGGCAACGCTGCAAAGAAAGGCGGTCGAGGAGCACGTGCGCATGGAAAACGAGCTGATGGAGATGCCTGCTCGCATAGAACACCTAAAGGGTGCGATCCTTCGTTGTCGCAAGGATGCGGAGGCGTACGCCGCCCGAGAGAGCGAGTGTACGGCAGAGGAGCGTCGCGCCATCCGTGCCACGCTTTCCGCCGCGCTTGCGGATAACGTTCTTCTTTCCGAGGAAAGAACGCTCCTTTCCTACTGTGGCTTCCATATCGTTCTTCCCACGGGTATGACCCCCGAAAAACCGTTCGTGTGGCTTGCAAGGGAGGGAAGATACTACGTCGAGCTCGGCGAAAGCGACACGGGTGCGCTCGTGCGCATCGACAACTTTCTTGACGGGCTTGGCGAGCATCTTGCAAAGCTCAGACGGGAGCTTTCCGAAATGAAGGCAAACCAAGCGGCACTGGAAGCGGAGCTCGCCAAAAAAGAGGACTACACCGATAAAATAGAGGCCTTGAAGGCAAAGCTCAAAAGAATAGACAAAAAACTTGGAGTAAACGAAAAATGAGTGACGTAAAATTAAACAACGTTCCGTCGATGAGCGTAGGAAAGCTCGTTGATGAGCTCTCAGCCGTCTTTTCGGCGGTCATAAATCAAAATATCCCTGTCAAAACGGTGCCCTCTGTGATGCTGTGGGGTCCTCCCGGTATCGGTAAATCGCAAGCGGTCAAACAGCTTGCCCGTGAGATCTCCTTAAAAACGGGAAAGAAAACCAAGGTCACAGACGTGCGCTTGCTTCTCTTTAACCCCATCGACCTTCGCGGCATTCCCACCTCCAATGCGGAAAAAACACTTGCCGTGTGGTTAAAGCCCAAGATCTTTGATATGGACGAGAGTGCGAACACCGTAAATATTCTTTTCCTTGACGAGATCTCCGCCGCGCCCCAGTCGGTGCAGGCGGCGGCGTATCAGCTCACGCTTGACCGAGTGGTCGGCGAGCATCGCCTTCCCGAAAACTGCATCGTGATCGCGGCGGGCAACCGTACCACCGACAAATCTGTTGCGTTCAAAATGCCCAAGGCGCTTGCCAACCGTCTTTTACATATTGAGGTGGAGGGCAGCTTTAACGCATGGAAGGAATGGGCGATCACAAGCGGTATCAGCGACAAGGTCATCGGCTTCCTTTCCTTCCGACCGAAGCACCTGATGGGCTTTGATGCCTCCTCCGAGGATCTCGCCTTCCCCACGCCGCGTTCTTGGGAAATGGTCAGCAATCTGCTTCTTTCCTCGTCAGGCGACGTGGATAAAATGTATTCTCTTATCGCGGGTCTGGTCGGCACGGGCGTGGCGATCGAATTTCGCACCTGGGCAAAGGTGTATAAGCAGCTGCCGAGGGTGTCTGATATTTTCGACGGCAAATATCCGCCTCTTCCTACGGGAACGGATGCGATGTATGCCCTTACCGCCTCTATGACCGCCTATGCGCGCGAGCATAAAAACGAAATGGCGCGTATTGCCAACTCCATCGCTTACGCTGACCGTATGCCCCCTGATTTCTCTACGATACTTATGAAGGACTATATGGCGATCGAAAAGGGCTACAAGGAAAAGCTTATGCGCGTCCCCGAGTTCTATAAATGGCTGCAAACGAAAGGAAAGCTTTTAAATGGCTCTGTCTGA
>JAZOSE010000070.1:0-11506 GCA_045656965.1 Eubacteriales bacterium | reverse complement strand
CAAAGGAACCTTTGCGAATTTCTACGTTTCCGAGGAAGCAGATGCTTACACGCTGATCGGCGCGATCGGCGGCTTTAGTAACCCCGCCAACTTAAAATCGGGCGTGCGCTTTAACGCCTCGGGCTACGTTACCGTGCGCATTTCCTTGCAGGGCGGATATTATCCCGTTACCGTGTACAGCGACACCGACTTTACCGCCGCGCGAGACGTTTCCTATATTGTCAATTCGGCACTTGACGCGTATTTGACCGACCGTGCGCTCTATACCGACGACCAGATTAAGTGGTTAAGGGCGCTCAAAGCGCGCTGCGAATCCTGACGGTTGATGCTTTTTGGCATCTTTCCCGCCTCCGCCCCTCGCAGTATGTCTTATACAGCTTTGGGTCGGAGAACGGAAAATCTCTCCAAAAATCATCTAACCGTTCGACGGATGCTTTTTGGTATAATTGCAAACAAAAAAAGGAAGCTTTAAGCTTCCTTTTTCTCATTTTCTCTTATTTTTTGAGGGGTTGCCAGAGGACATCTTTGCCACGGGCGCGCAGGGCGCGAGCGACGGGGTCAAGAATAAGAATGGTAACGGCGGCGTAAAGAACCGAGCAGATCACGCCGGAAATATAGCGGAAAACAAGCGCGAGTCCAAAGATCTCGGTGTATTGCAGGTAATCAAAGAGCCAAGCATCGAAATACATTACGGGGGTGTTCAGCGTGGTAACGACGAGGGAGGAAACGACGGTGATGAGACCCACGAAGATGACGTTGGTCGAGCGGTCCTTGGTTAAGAAGCGGCGGAAAAGAAGCGCGCCAAAGCCGACGAGAAGGCCGCGCGCCAGCGCGGGAATGACCCAAAGGGGCAAGGTCACGCTGATGCCGTATTTCAGGATCTGCTCCAGCGTTGCACCGACGAGGGCGACGGCAAAGCCGTCCGCAGGGCCGAAGAGGAACGCCGCAAGAATGATGGCGATGGGCGCGAAGGTGAACTTGATAACGCCAAGGTCGGCGGCAACGTAGGAAAGGCCCACGAAGAGCGCGGCGAGCATCGCGTTAATGGTGATGCGGTGAAGCTGTTTTCTCATAAATAAAAATACCTCCTTACATCAGAATTGAGGGATGACGGGCATCCGTCCCGATGCAAGAAGATACGCTTCTTGATTTTGTGCAGCGGGATGCGATCTTACTACCGTGGTGAGCGAAAACGCCCGCCTTCGTCCCATGGACAACTCCCCGTCCCACAGGCACTTGACGCAGTAAGGTCTACTCTGTTCTGTACGGTTAGTATATCATTCTTTTTTTGGAAATGCAAGTACTTTTTGCGATTTTTTCTTTACTTTTCGGCAAAAATATGGTAAAATAGAAGGGTAGAGTTCTTTTGAGCGAAAACAAAGGAAGGGGAAGGAACATGCGCCTTGACAAGCTCTTTTCCGAGTGCGGGATCCTTTCGCGCCGCGACTGTGCGCGTGCCGCCTCTCGTGGTGAGATCACCGTGAACGGCTTGCCCGTTCGCCGTGCCGACGCGAAGGTCGATGAAGAAAAGGACGAGATCCTTTTTCGCGGCGAGCGCGTTATCTACTCTCGCTTCGTTTATATTATGCTCAATAAGCCCGAGGGTTATATCAGCGCGACGGAGGACGGAAATCTTCCCGTCGTTACCTCTCTTCTTCCCGAGGAGATTCAGCGGCGCGGCGTGTTTCCGTGCGGCAGACTGGACCGCGATACCGTTGGCTTTATGCTGATTACCGACGACGGCGAGCTTGCCCATCTTCTTTTGTCACCCAAAAGACACGTGGCAAAAAAATATGCGTTTACGCTATCGCTTCCGCTGCCTCTTGGCGCGGAGGAATGCTTTTTGGAAGGTGTGACGCTTGGCGAAGAGCTTTGCAAAAGCGCCGTTTTGACCCTTTCGCCCGACCGAAAAAGCGGCGAGATCATTCTCACCGAGGGCAAATACCATCAAATCAAAAGAATGATGGCAAAGGAAGGAAGCGAGGTTTTAACCCTTGAACGCCTCACCTTCGCCGACATACCGCTGGATGCGCACCTTTCGCGCGGCGAGTGGCGGCATTTGACCGATTCCGAAATTGCACAGTTGAAAACGGCAGTTTGCAAATAACAGTTTACAATTCAAAGGATATAGAAAGGATTTTTGATATGGACATTATCAAAAAGCTATCGGAGGAGCTTTCCTTCTCCGAGGAACACGTTAAAAAAGCGGTGGAGATGCTGGACGAGGGAAATACCGTTCCCTTCATTGCCCGCTACCGCAAGGAAGTGACGGGAAGCATGGACGACGATACGCTTCGTCGCCTTGAGGATAGACTGACCTATTTGCGCCACCTTGACGAGCGCCGCGAGGAGATTGCCTCCTCGATCACCGCACAAGAGAAGATGACGGACGAGCTTCAAGCGGCGATCGATCGCGCGACCACGCTCGTGGAGCTTGAGGACCTTTACCTCCCCTACCGCCCGAAGCGCAAAACGCGCGCGTCGGTGGCAAGAGAAAGAGGTCTTGAGCCGCTCGCCGAGCTGATCGCGGCTCAGCCCGATGCGCTGGACGCTTCGCTTGAGGAGCTTGCCGCGGCATACGTTAGCGAGGAAAACGGCGTTCCCGATGCCGCCGCCGCTTTGGCCGGCGCGGCTGATATCATCGCGGAGGATATTTCCAACACCGCCGAGTACCGCAAGATGCTCCGCACCTATTCGGGCGAGAGCGGCGTGCTTTCCACCAAGGCTGCCAAGGAGGGCGAGGACTCGGTTTATGCTGATTATTACGAGTACACCGAGCCGCTCTCGAAGATGCGTCCCCACCGCGTGCTTGCCATCAACCGCGGCGAGAAGGAGGGCTTCTTGAAGGTGGCTATGACGGTGGACGAGGACGTTGCCATCGGCAAGCTTTCTGCCGCCGTGACCAAAAATCCCGGCTCGCCCGTTTCCGCGTTTATGACGGAGGCGGTCAAGGACAGCTACTCCCGCCTTATTTTCCCTGCAATCGAGCGTGAGATCCGCAGTGAGATCTTTGACGCCGCCGCCGAGGGTGCTTTAAAGGTATTCTCCGAAAACCTTAAAAATCTGCTTCTGATCGCTCCCGTTAAGGGCAAGACGGTGCTTGGCTTTGACCCCGGATACGCACACGGCTGTAAGCTTGCCGTTGTGGATAAAACGGGCAAGTACTTAACGAGCACGGTCATTTATCCCACCAAGCCGCGCGAGGATACCGCGCGCGCCTCGCAGGTGCTTTTAAACCTTATTCGCAAATACGGCGTTGACATTATCGCCATCGGCAACGGCACCGCCTCCCGTGAGAGCGAAAAATTCGTTGCCGATCTGATCCGCGAAAACGGACTCAAGGTGGCGTACACCATCGTTTCCGAGTCGGGTGCATCGGTGTACTCCGCGACCAAGCTCGCGCAAGAGGAGTTCCCCGATCTCGACGTCAACGAAAGAAGTGCCGTGTCTATTGCGCGCCGCCTGCAGGACCCGCTTGCAGAGCTGGTTAAGGTCGATCCTATGGCGATCGGCGTCGGTCAGTATCAGCATGATATGAACCCCAAGCGCCTGGCGGAAACGCTCGGCGGCGTTGTGGAGGACTGCGTAAACAGCATCGGCGTTGACCTTAACACCGCCTCTGCCTCGCTCCTTGCCTACGTTTCGGGTATCAATAAGACGATTGCGAAGAATATTGTTGCTTATCGCGAGGAGAACGGCGAATTCAAGAGCCGTGCGAAGCTCCTCAAGGTGCCGAAGCTCGGCGCGAAGGCGTACGAGCAGTGCGCGGGCTTCCTTCGCGTTGTCGGCTCCGACGAGATCCTTGACAACACAGGCGTTCACCCTGAGTCGTACCCCGTAGCGAAGGCGCTCCTTTCCCGCTTTGAATACACCGAGGACGACGTGCGCGCAGGCACGCTTCAGCTCCTTCGCCACAAGGCAGAGAGGGTTGGCTTTGGTAAGCTTGCAAGCGAGCTTGGATGCGGCGAGCCCACGCTCCTTGATATCATCGGTGAGCTTGAAAAGCCCGGCCGCGACTCGCGCGACGACGCGCCTGCTCCCGTTTTGCGCACCGACGTCCTTGAAATGAAGGACCTTGCGCCCGATATGGTGCTGAAGGGTACCGTTCGCAACGTCGTTGACTTCGGCGCGTTTATCGACATCGGCGTGCACGAGGACGGACTTCTTCACATCTCCGAGATGTCCGACCGCTTCATCAAGCATCCCCGTGAGCTTCTCGCCGTTGGTGACGTTATCGAGGTCAAGGTCAAGAGCGTGGATATGCAAAGAAAGCGCATTTCTCTCACGCGCAAGGGACTTTCGACGCAGGGAAAGTAATTCTAATAAATTAGAATATTAAAAAACGGAGTTCACGCTCTGCACACACCGATTTGTACGGTTTTGTGCATATGTACCAAAAGGGTATGCGAAAATTTGGGGAAAAAACCACTATTCATTTTGCATACTTTTTGGTATAATAATTAAGGTAAAAAATTATGTCTTAGGACGAAAAAGGAGAAACAAAGATGGCAAGTCTTTCGCTCAAGCACATTTACAAAAAGTATCCCGGCGGCGTTACTGCCGTATCCGACTTTGACCTTGAAATTAAGGACAAGGAGTTCCTTATCTTCGTTGGTCCTTCGGGTTGCGGTAAGTCCACCACCCTTCGTATGATTGCAGGTCTTGAGGAGATCACCGAGGGTGAGCTCTCCATCGGTGACACGCTCGTTAACGACGTTGCACCTAAGGACCGCGATATTGCGATGGTGTTCCAGAACTACGCTCTTTATCCTCACATGACCGTTTACGAGAACATGGCATTCGGTCTTAAGCTTCGCAAGGTTTCCAAGGAGGAGATCAAGCGTCGCGTTGAGGATGCCGCTAAGATCCTCGATATCAACCACCTTCTCGACCGTAAGCCGAAGGCTCTTTCCGGTGGTCAGAAGCAGCGTGTTGCGCTCGGTCGTGCAATCGTTCGTTCGCCTAAGGTCTTCCTTCTTGACGAGCCGCTTTCCAACCTGGACGCTAAGCTTCGTGCATCCATGAGAACCGAGCTTACCAAGCTTCACAAGAAGGTTGGTACCACCTTTATCTACGTTACGCATGACCAGACCGAGGCTATGACGATGGCTACCCGTATCGTTGTTATGAAGGACGGTCTTATCCAGCAGGTAGACACGCCTCAGAACCTTTACGACTATCCCGTTAACCTCTTCGTTGCAGGCTTTATCGGCACGCCTCAGATGAACTTCATCAACGGTAAGCTCGTTAAGAAGGGCGACGATCTCTTCGTTGAGTTCGGTGCTACCTCCGTGAAGCTTCCCGCTGACAAGGCTGCTAACCCCGCTCTCCTTGAGTACATCGACAAGGAGATCGTTATGGGTATCCGTCCCGAGCATATTCACGACGAGCCTATGTATCTCGCTAATATGCCCGACAGCCAGATGGATGCAACCGTTGACGTTACCGAGCTTATGGGTGCAGAGATCTACCTCTACCTCGAGTTCGAGGGTCAGGAGGACGCTACCAACGGCAAGACCATTATTGCCCGCGTTTCCTCTCGCTCGCAGTCTCGCGCAGGCGACCAGATCAAGGTTGCTATCGACGCTGAGAGAATCCACATCTTCGACAAGGATACCGAGCGCTGCATCGTTCACTAATAAAAGGCAGGCGACCGTGCAGAAAAATGCACGGTCGCTTTTCTCATTTATTTTCTTCGGAAAAGGAAAGGAGGGCATATGGCGCTTTACCGCATAGCCGATTTTATCTTTGATATTGAAACCCGCTTTGACGGCACTCATCGCGCCTGCCGTGATTATCTCGTTGAGAGCGGGGAAGCGGATTTTGTCATCCGCATTTCTGATGAAACGCTGGAGAACGAGCATAACGCCATGCCCGAAAACTCGCTTTCCTATACCGAGAATATTGCCGTTTGCCGCGCGGCGTGTAACGCCGCCGCCGAGCGCGGTGCGGTGCTGCTGCACGCCGCCACCGTAAAGGTGGGAGATAGGGCATTTGCCTTCAGCGCACCGAGCGGAACGGGAAAAAGCACGCACATTCGCCTTTGGAAAGAGGTGTACGGGGATAGGGTGACGGTCCTTAACGGCGACAAACCTTTATTAAGAGAAATGGACGGCTCGCTCATCGCCTACGGTACGCCGTGGTGCGGCAAGGAGGGCTGGCAGACCAACGCGAAGGCGCCTTTGGCGGCGCTCTGCTTTTTGGAGCGCGGAGAGAAAAACGCCATTCGCCGCCTTACCCCCGCTGAAGCGCTGGACCGTGTTTTTCGTCAGCTACTGAAGCCCGAGGGGGCAAAGGGTGTGGAAAGGACGCTCGCGTTTGCCGACAAGCTGATAAGGAGCGTTCCGATCTATCTTCTTTCCTGCAACATATCCCACGATGCCGCACGTCTTTCCTTTAAGACCTTAACGGCGGAAAATAACCTTCAAGAAGGATAAAAATATGAAAATTTGCGATAATTTTATGCTTAGCGAGGTGGCGGGGATGACGGTCGTTGTGCCGCTCGGCGCTGAATCCACCTTCCGCAATATGATCAAGCTGAACGATACGGGCAAGTTCCTTTGGGAGCTTTTAAAGGAGGATACCACCTTTGAGGCGCTCGTCTCGGCAATGGTGGAAAAGTACGAGATCGACGAGGCACTCGCCTCGGCAGACCTTACCGCCTTTCTTGATTCCCTGCGCTCCTTTGGCGCACTTGAGGAATAAGATGCAAAAAAGAACCGAAATAGCGTGATGTCCTTAACGGACAAATCATACCATTTCGGTTCTTTTTTGTTTTGCAGTGGGTTAATCCCAAACGGGATCGGAGAGAGCAGGATCGTCGCCGACGGGGAATCCGCCGCTCCCCTCGCCTCCATCGTTCGAGCCTCCGCCTCCGTCGCAGGAGATAAGAAGGAGAAGAGAAAGAGAAAGCGCGACAAGAAGAGCAAGTAGTCTTTTCACGTTGCGTGCTCCTTTCTTCTTTTGGGAATTAGTCGTTGGTGTAGTTGTCGAAGTAGCCCTGAATATAAACGATAGGCGTACCCTTGTCGCCCGAGCCGGAGGTCAGGTCGCAAAGCGAGCCGATCAGGTCGGTCAAGCGGCGGGGCGTGGTGCCCTCGGATGCCATCTTGCCAACGAGGTTGCCGTCCTTTTCCTGAATCTTGCCCTTGATGGCCTCTTTAAGCGCGTCACCCGAAAGACCTGCGAAGTCGTTATCCGCGAGGTATTTGAGCTTCAGCTCGTTGGGCGTACCCTCAAGACCGGGGGTGTATGCGGGGGAAACGATGGGGTCCGCAAGCTCCCAGATCTTGCCGACGGGATCCTTAAAGGCACCGTCGCCATAGATCATAACCTCAACTCGCTTGCCGGTTTTTTCCAGCATACGGGCGGCGATATCGTCAACAAGCGATTGACAGTCGCGGGGGAAGAGCTTTACCTGATCCTCGGTTGCCTTGTTAGAGCCGAGAAGACCGTAGCTTTCGTTGTAGCCGCTGCCGTTTACGGGAGCGGTGAGGATCTCGTCAAGACCGTAAACGATCTCGGCACCTGCCGCTTTAAGAATTCTCTTGGTGCGCGCACGGGTGTGGATATCGCAAGCGAGAACGTTTTTGGTGTAGGGAAGGATCGCGCGCGCGTCGTTTGCAAAGATGATCTCTGCCTCAGCGCCACACTCGCGGATCAGCGTTTCATAATATTCTACGTAGTCAATGCCGGTGAAGCGGTGCTTCTCGTAGCCGAAAAGCTCACGGTATTTGGCAAGGGTAAGCACGTCGCTGTACGGATTGACGCCCTTTTCGTCAACAGCGTCGAGCGAAATTAAGTGGTTTCCAACCTCATCGGAGGGGTAGGAAAGCATCAAAACGATCTTTTTTGCACCCTTTGCAATGCCGCGAAGGCAGATAGCAAAGCGGTTGCGGCTGAGAATGGGGAAGATAACGCCGACCGTTTCGCCGCCAAACTTCGCGCGAACGTCGGTCGCAATGTCGTCAACAGAGGCATAGTTGCCCTGCGCACGTGCGACGATGGCCTCGGTCATAGCGATAATATCACGGTCGCGAACCTCATATCCCTCGCTCTCTGCCGCCTCGAGCACAGAGGCAGTAACGATATCCACAAGGTTATCGCCGCTACGGATAATGGGGGCACGCACACCGCGCGATACAGTACCGACCATACGACTCATAATTCAACATCTCCTTTAATTTGTGCCTCTCGGCACCTTACTGATTTTTTCACAAATAGTATTATAACAGAAAAAACGCCGCTTGTAAATATAAAATCGAAAAAAATATGATTTCGAGATAAAAATATTTTATATTTTTAAAGAAAAAATGGCAGAGAAGGGTATTCTCTGCCATTTTTGGAAATGTGTAAGAGTTCAAATAGCCTATGCTTAGATCCAGCGGAGGTCTTGAGGACGGCTTTCGCGAATGATGGACTCCTTGAGGAAGGTAGCTGCCTTGGTAAGACCCTCGTCGGGATTCATGAGGGAATCCTCGTGCTCGATGGACATCACCTTGTCGTAGCCAACGAGGCGGAGGTTGGATACGATCTCGCGCCAGTAGTCAAGACCGTTACCGTAGCCGACCGAGCGGAAGATCCAAGCGCGGTGGATCTCGTCGCTGTACGACTTGGTGTCAAGCACACCGAATTTTGCGGTGTTGTACTTGTCGATCTTGGTGTCCTTCGCATGGAAGTGGTAGATAGCACCCTCCAGCGCGCGGATAGCGGCAACGGGCTCGATGCCCTGCCAGATGAGGTGCGAGGGGTCGAAGTTTGCACCGATCTCGTTACCAACTGCGGCGCGCAGGCGGAGCCGGGTTTCGGGATTGTATACACAGAAGCCGGGATGCATCTCAAGGGCGATCTTGGTCACGCCGTGCTCGCGAGCGAAGGCAACCGTCTTTTTCCAGTAGGGAATGAGGACCTCGTTCCACTGGTAGTTGAGGATCTCACCGAAGTCGTTGGGCCAGGGGCAGGTGACCCAGTTAGGCGTTTTGTCCTCAGGCGAGCCGCCGGGGCAGCCCGAGAAGGTTACGATGGTGTCAACGCCGAGCTTCTCTGCAAGAAGAACAGCATCGTGGAAGTCGTCGTCAAACTCCTTGGCGACGGTAGGGTTGGGATGCACGGGGTTGCCGTGTGCCGAGAGGCAGGCAAGCTCCATGCCGTGGCGGGCAAGCGTTGCCTTGAACTCTTCAAGCTTTGCCTCGTCGTTTAAAAGCACCTTCGGGTCGCAGTGGTCCTTGCCGGGATAGCCGCCGCAGCCGATCTCAACGGCTTCAACGCCGAGAGCCTTCAGCTTTGCACAGGTCTCATCGAGCGAGAGCGAGCCAAAAAGGTTAGTCAATACTCCAAGCTTCATAGGTTTTCTCCTTATAAGTAAAAAGTTTACTATCTCTATTGTGAACGAAAAAGACGAAGAAAGCAAGCCCTTTTGGCAAAGTTTACGAAAAAAACGGCAACGCGCGAGCGATGCCGTTTTTTACTCTTTTTCTTTTTGTAAATAAAGTTAAAAAGTAAATAAATGTTTGCATTATTTTTCAATTTTGACTACATAATTTTTCAATTTCGTCGCAAAGCGTTTCTGTGCTTCGCGGCTTTGACAAAATCGCCGCATTTGCCCTGAGCCTTTCTTTTTGTTCCTTTTCGGAAAGGAAGGCGCGGCATGCCGAGGCAAGCCCCTTTTCGCCCTTTGCCGCCATCGCTGCGCCCGCGCGGATCAAAAACTCCTCGTTTCGCACCTCTTGGCCGGGGATCGGATCGTAGCTGATGATGGGAAGCCCCTTGGCAAGTGCCTCGGAGGTGGTCAGCCCGCCGGGCTTTGTGATCACGCAGTCGGCGGCGTCCATTAGAAGACTGATCTTGTCGGTAAAGCCGAAGCTCAAAAGAAGCTTTTCGCACCCTGCGCGCTCAACGAGCTTTAACGCCTTCTTGTTTCTTCCGCAAACGGTGACGATGCCGAAGCGCTCGGGAAGGGAAGAGAGCGCTTTGAGCGTTTTTTCGATATGTCCGTGTCCCATAGAGCCGCTCATAACGAGGAAAACGGGCAAGTCGTCGGGAATGCCGAGCGCCGCCCTTGCCGCCGCCTTGTCGGTCCTCTCGGCAAAAAGCGGAGAGATAGGAATGCCCGTGGGGAGTATCTGCCCGTCGCGAAAGCCCTTCTTTTTCGCGGCTTCGGACAGCCCCTCGGCGGCAAGAACGAGCTTATCAAAGCGGAGCGCGTCCTCCCAATAGGGATGAAGGGTAAAATCGGTGCATATGGCCACCATTTTTGCGTTTACCTTGCATATTTCCTTGGTAACGTCAAGCACCGCCGAGCCGACGGGATGGGTGGTGACGATCACGTCGGGAGAAAACGCCGCGATCTCGGCGCTGAGCTTTTTTGCCACGCGGCGATAGCCGCGGCGCGCCAAAGAGGGCTTATAGGAGTTGGTTTTTCGCTTCTCGCAACGGTAGTAAAAATAGCCGTAGAAGAATTTTAAGCGCGAGGCGGCAAGAAGGTATCCCTTGTCGTAGGTCAAGTAAAAAAGACGGTTGCTTTCGCGGAAGGTGTCAAGCACTTGCACCTCGTGCCCGCGTGCCTCGAGCGCCTTGGCAAGAACGCGCGCGGTGGCGTTATGCCCCTCGCCCGCCGTAACGGAAAAAATCATAACTTTCATTTCTGTGACCTCATGCCCCGAAGGGCGTAAAAGCGGTTTGATAGGTTTTTTGCCCGAAAAAGAGGGTAACTTTTCGGTTTTGTCTTGCAAAATTTTATATTATGTTATATAATAAGATATACTGGTAGAAACATAGGCGCTCGCGCCCGTGTATGCTATTATACACCCAAGCGAGAAAAAAATCAAGTGCGGAGGAAAAAATGGAGCAAATATACACCATACCGATCAACGAGGTCTTTGACGAGGTGCGGGAAAACCCTGCCTGCGGCTGCCCCGTTTGCCGTCTCCGTCACCGCCTTGAGGAAAACGAGCTGGACCTTATTCTCGGCGCGGCGATGATGGAGCCTGACACGCGCATTCGCACCAACCGCGAGGGCTTTTGCGCCGACCACTACGAAAAAATGCTCGGCATGAAAAATCGCCTCGGTCTTTCCTTGATGCTGGAAAGCCATCTTGACGAGGTCAAAAAGGGACTTCACGGCTCGCTTCTTTCCGCCTTGACGGGAAAAAAGCACGAGGCGGCGGCAAAATATATGGATAAAATGGAGCATTCCTGCTACGTTTGCACCGAGATGAATTATCACCTGAACCGCATGCTCTCCAACCTGATGGAGCTGTATTCCACCGACGGAGCCTTCCGTGAAAAATACGCGGCGATGCCGTATTTTTGCATCCCTCACACCAAGATGCTTCTTGAAATTGCTAAGAAATGTCTCTCGGGAAAGATGCTTTCCGCCTTCGCGGAAAAGACGATGGAGATCGTAAACGCTATCCTTGCCTCGCTCAAAGAGGACGTTTCGTGGTTCTGCAAGAAGTTTGACTACCGATATACCGACGAGCCGTGGGGCAACGCGAAGGACGCGCCC
>JAZOSE010000069.1:0-3279 GCA_045656965.1 Eubacteriales bacterium | reverse complement strand
CGCAATCATGCAATACACTTTTTGCAATTTCTTCCGAAAGGATATTTGCCTTTTGTGCAATCTCAATCCAATATTCTGTTTCATAGCATTCTTTGAGGGAAATCTGCAGCTTGGCCACGAAATCCGCTTTGCTGTGAGCATACTTAGCCTCTCTGATATTTGCGCCGATACTCGTGCCGCTTCGTTCGAGCTGATTGGATAGAGAATAGTGTCCTTTGATTCCGTCTGTCAAAGTCAAGATTTTGACCGCAAATTCGGTTGACATATCGGCGAGTTTGTTTTCGGCCATAAAAATCACCTCTTTCGCTTATTATATCATAAATTTTCAAAATAGTAAATGAAATCGTGCTACGCACGGTGAAATCCGAGCGGAGCACGGATGAAATCTTCGGCGTGTCGCCTCAGATGAAATTAAATCCGTCCTTCTTATCCCGACGAAGTCGGATTTCATCACGAAGTGATTTCATCCCACGCAAGGGGGATTTATCCCGTCCGTAAGGACGGATTTAGTTGAAAAAAGCACACATTGTCTTGGTAGACAAATGTGTGCTTTTTTCTGGTGGGGGAAGGTGGATTCGGACCACCGAAGTCAGTGACAACAGATTTACAGTCTGCCCCCTTTGGCCGCTCGGGAATTCCCCCATATATTTGTGGAGCTGGTGGACGGACTTGAACCCCCGACCTGCTGATTACAAATCAGCTGCTCTACCAGCTGAGCTACACCAGCACAACTGCCCAACAACGCTATGTATTATAGCACGAATGCTTCCTCTTGTCAAGGGGGTAAGCGAATATTTTTCAAATTATTTTTAGAGTTTTCCGTCTTTTTCTAAGCCTTAGCGAGCATAGCGCGTTGACAACGCGAACAAAATGTGGTAAAATTAGAAAAAATGGAGGAACCGATATGTCACACAGCAAAAAGACCAAGCGCGGAAGCTCGCTTTTTGTAGAAAGCTGGAACCCCAAAGCAAAGAAATTTATAAACGAGTGCGCGTTATGCGGACGACGTGGGTTCTCGCCTTCCATTTTGGAGGACGGGTTCGTGCATCCTTCTCCAAACAAAACGGATTTTGAGCATAGTGCCATTCTTGCGGAGCTTTCCGCGATCCTTGAGCCGCTTATGCTCGACGACCTCGGCAGATGCGACATTTGCGCCAAGAATATGGATAAATAAAAACGCCGTCCTTCGACGGCGTTTTTATTTGTTTTATGCGTTTTTCTTAGTAAGAGCGCGAATACCGAAGAGCGTGCCGACCATCAGAACGATAGCGATGGGAAGCGCGATCCAAACGTAAGGCAAGAAGCCCGCGATAATAAAGGATACGAAGGATACGCCTGCAACGGTGATCGCGTAGGGCAGCTGCGTGGAAACGTGCTCCACGTGGTTGCAGTTCGCACCTGCCGACGCCATAATGGTCGTGTCGGAGATGGGCGAGCAGTGGTCGCCGCAAACAGCGCCTGCAAGGCAAGCGGAGATGCCAACGAAGAGGAGCGGATCCTCAATGCCGAACATAGCAGTAACGATCGGGATAAGGATACCGAAGGTGCCCCACGAGGTACCGGTTGCAAAGGAAAGAACGCAAGCCACGAGGAAGATAACGGCGGGAAGAAGCTTTGCGGCAGCCTCGGGGAAGCTTGCCATCATGCTTTCTACGTAGATGTCCGCACCGAGAAGACCCGTGACGTTCTTCAGCGAGGTAGCGAGCGTGAGGATCAAAATTGCGGGAACCATAGCGATAAAGCCCTTGGGAATGCACTCCATTGCTTCCTTGAAGGAAACGAGGCGACGGCAAAGGAGATACGCGATGGTAGCGATCAGAACGAGAAGCGCGCCCCAAGGCAAGCCGATGGTGGCATCGGTGTTACCGAATGCTCCAACAAAGTCGCCCTTATAGTCGGTGCCGCCCCAAGCGTCAACGCCGAAGAAGCCGCCAACGTAGAGAAGCGCAAGCACGCAGACAACAACGAGTACTACGATGGGAATGATCAAATCGAACACTCTGCCGCGAGGATTAACCTCTTCCGCTTCCTTATCTGCGCCAAGGATACCAAGCTCTCCATCCTTTTGCGCCTTGATCTCGAAATCTGCCATCTTACCGTAATCAAAGCCCATAATGCCGATCACTACGATAAAAACGAGGGTGAGGAGCGAGTAGAAGTTGAAGGGAATGGCGTTAACGAAGAGCTTAATGCCCGACATGGGGAAATCCTCGGGAACGGAACCCGAAACGGCTGCCGCCCAAGAGGAAATGGGAGCGATCATACAGATAGGAGCAGCGGTCGCATCGATCAGATACGCGAGCTTCACGCGCGAGATCTTGTGCGCGTCGGTTACGGGAGCCATAACCGAGCCAACGGTAAGGCAGTTGAAGTAGTCATCGATAAAGATGAGGACGCCGAGCACGAAGGTCGCAAGGTGTGCGCCAAGGCGGGTCTTCACGTGCTTCTGTGCCCATCTGCCGAATGCGGCGGAGGCACCCGTCTTATTAACGAGAGCAACGAGCGCGCCGAGGATCACGAGGAAGATAAAGATACCCGCGGTACCTGCGGTAGCCTCGATAAGACCGTTATTTACAACGGTGTCAACGGTAACGGCGAAGTTGAACTTTGCGTGCATGAGAGCACCGACAACAACACCGATAAAGAGGGAGGAATAAACCTCCTTGGTAATGAGGGCAAGTCCGATAGCCACGACGGGAGGAAGCATAGCCCAAAGAGTTTCTGCGAAGGTGAAGTCCTCGCCCGACGCCAACGTTACAATGGCAAGCACCAAAATAACGGCAAGCGCTACGGCAAGTGCAATCAGGTTTGCGTGTTTGCGTAAGGTTTGCATAGTCATCTCTTTCCGCACGTCCAGCGTGCTTTTTGATGTATATATTATAGTGGAAAGATTTTCTTTTGTCAAGTATATTTTCGAGTTCTCGAAAATAAGAGTTGAAAATATTTCAAAAACCTCTTGCAAAGTTGATTTTTATATGCTATAATCTATAAGCGTGTTGCAAAAGTGCAACAAATTATTACGGGCAGGTAGCTCGGTTTTGCCGAGAGCTTGCCGCAAAATCTAATATGGACAGGTATCGAAGTGGTCATAACGGCCCTGACTCGAAATCAGGTAATCCTTCACGGGACCGAGGGTTCGAATCCCTCCCTGTCCGCCAAAAAGAAAAGAACGGGATTTATTCCGTTCTTTTCTTTTTCGTATACATGCCGCGATGAAGAACCCTTCGCTTGCGGGATGGGCGTTGCGCGTAAGCCAATAGTACTCTATCGCACAAAGTT
>JAZOSE010000068.1:0-3463 GCA_045656965.1 Eubacteriales bacterium | reverse complement strand
AGGGTATGGACTCCTTCCGCGCGCGGTGCGTTGAGGGCATTCGTCCGAATAAGGATAAAATGGCGGAAAACCTCTCTCGCTCCTTGATGCTCGTCACCGTGCTCACCCCTCGCATCGGGTATGAAAACGCCGCCGCCGTCGCCAAAAAGGCGCACGCCGAGAATATCTCCTTAAAGGAGGCGGCACTCGCACTCGGCCTTTTGACCGAGGAGGAGCTTGACGCGCTGATCGATCCCCAAAAAATGATTTAAGGAAGTGAATCTCAATGACTAAGAAAAAGAAGATCACCCTATCCGTAACTGCCGCGATCTTGGCTCTCCTTATCGGCTTCGGAGGCTTTTTCGGCTTGCGTTCGCTCCTTGATGACGGTATCTCCTTTACCGTGAACGACAATCTCCCCGACGGCGCAGGGAAGAAGGCTACCGTAATTCTTCTCGGCGGTCAGTCCAACGCCTCCGGCTGTAGCCGCGACGAGTATTTGGAGAAGAACGTCTCCGCCGAAAAATACGCGGAATATAAAAACGGCTATGACAACGTCTATATCAACTATTTTGCCTCGGGCTGGAATATGTCAAACGGCTTCGTTAAATGTGCCACGGCGCAAGGCGAGCTTGGCGGCTTCTTCGGTCCTGAGCTTGGTATGGCGGAAAAGCTAAACGAGCTTTATCCCGATGAGACCTTCTTTATTATTAAGTGCGCTTGGGGCGGCACCAATCTTTATGAGCAGTGGCTCTCCCCGTCTGCCGACGGCAAAACGGGCGATCTTTATAAGCAGTTCGTAGAGTACGTGGAAACAAGCTTAAAGTACCTCAAAAGCAAAAACTACGATATAACGGTCGAGGGCATGTGCTGGATGCAAGGCGAGTCCGACTCCTTCTCCACCACCGATGCGGGCAATTACGCCGAAAACCTCACCGATCTCATAAAGGACCTTCGCAAAAAGTTCTCGCGCTACTCTCCTGAGGAGGGCTTCGTGTTCGTTGATGCCTATATCGCCGATAACCCCGTATACTGGGTATATTGCGATATCGTCAACGCCGAAAAGACCGAGGTAGCAAACGCCTCGCCCCTCAATACCATCGTGGATACCCATGCGGCAGGTCTTACCTGCTCCGCCGAGCCGGAGGAAGCGCCCGATCTTGCGCACTACGATTCCCAGAGCGAAATCAAGCTCGGCAATCTCTTTATCGAGGAGCTTGTACGCATATCTCGCGCGGAGTAAAAGACAAAAAGCAGAGAAAACCCTCTCTGCTTTTTCTTTTTTTACCGTTTAAAACATATTTTTTCCTTTTCTGTATAAAGGGCGAAAAGCTGTCAAAAATAGATACAGAAAAATTCGGAAAGGAAAAAAACCATGGAAAACAAAGCAAAAACTGAAAAAGCAAATCGCATTCTGTATCTCGTCGTTGTCGGCGTTTTGGTCGTCAGCGCCCTCGTCATCGGTCTGGTTGCGGCGTTCGGCAAGAATAAGACCCCCACGCCCGACGATTCCACGCCCAAGCCCCCTGTCTCTGACGAGACGCCTGCTCCCGACACAAGCAAGCCCGACACCGACGCAGGCACCGACACCGACGGCGAAGAGGAAGCCGTCAGCGTTTATCTTGCGCCTGCCACGGGCGTTGTCGTCAAGCACCACGACGATAGCCTCCCCGTCTATTCCGTCACGATGAATGACTGGCGTGTTCACGAGGGAATCGACATTGCCACAAGCGAGGGTGCCGACGTGCTTGCCACCGCGCGCGGCACGGTGTCGCTGATCTGGTCTGATCCCTTAATGGGCGAGTGCATCTCCATCGACCACGGCAACGGCGTCACGAGCACCTACAAGAATCTCTCCAAGGAAATGGCAGAGGGCATCACCGAGGGTGCTAAGGTCACGGCAGGGCAAAAGCTCGGTACCGTCGGCGGTACGGCAATGATCGAAAGCGCCGACAGCGCACACCTGCACTTCGAAATGGAGTATAACGGCGAAAAGGTCGACCCCGTCACCTATATCAGCGAGGAAAGCTATGAGGCGTCCTTAAAGCAGGACACCGCCTACGAGTCGTAACTAAAAAAGGCTGAGCAAATAGGGTGGTATCCTTAGCGGAGAATTTGCAACTTGACAAAAGTGCGAGCATCGCATTTGACTGGTCAAACGCAGAATGGGCTAAGCCCAAACCCTTATAACGACAGAAAGAGCAAACACGCAAGGCGAAAAATCTTGAATGTTTGCTCTTTTTTCTGTTAGTGATGTTTTTGCTAACGCAAAAGTGATGTTATGCTGCGCATAATGATGTTGCTCGCAAATGCTCGCAGTGATGTGATGTTTGCCCACTACGCCGTCAGGCGTAACATCATTCACGCAGTGAACATCACTGCCGAAGGCAACATCACTTGCCCTGGGGGGCAAACATCGTTTAGCGTGAATGCTCCGTTAAGAGCATCACGCTATTGCTCAGCCTTTTTTTGCTTTTTAAGAAATCTTCGACGCGAAAAGCCACGCGGTGCCGTCGAGCGATTTCGTGTCGTCAAGGGCGATCTCCTCGTCCGTCTCTATGCCGTTTTGCTCGGCAAGAAGGGTGGGCGAGATGCCATACGCCTTGCCAACGCTCCAAAGCGAATCCTTGTCGCTTGGATAGTAAATAGCTACGGTATCGCTTGCCCTTGCTTCACGCGGCAGCACAGCGGCGCTTTCGGGCACGGAATAGGCGCTCTCGCGCGCGGCGTGAAGGGTAAGCATCATTTCGCACGAAACGTGCGCGCGTCCGCCTTGCACCGTCGCCTCGGCAAGCGCGGGAGTGAGGGTGAAGCTCTTTTTGTCGGTGGGAAGCACACCCTCGGAGCATTCTGCTTCTATGCGGAAGGGAAAGGTGAAGTCTTTGGCGTAAAAGTGCTTTTTCTCCTCGTCCGCCTCCTTGCCGTAGCAAAGAAGCTCGGCGCGCCCTTCGCCTGTTACCACGGCGCGCTTGCCCTCCCAGGAAAGCGACGCATCCTTGACGGAAACGCAGGTAAGGGGCACGAGTGCATCCTCTTCGATCGGGCATTCGCCCTCCACGGTAAAGCCGCCTGAAAAGCCCCCCGCAAATGAGGTGACGGTAAGAGGCTTATAAGAAAGCGAGAGTGCTTTCTCGGTCAGATACGCGTCTGAAAGTACGGAGAGCTCCTCGTTTCTCTCGCAAACGGCTTCAAGAGCACACCTTGCGCTCGCGCGCACCTGTACGTCCTCGCCCATTTGTTCAAGCGAAAGACTCACCGAGTGGCAAGCGCCCTTCGCCATAACGCTGTCTCCCTCACGGCAGTCGGCAACCGTTGCGTCCTCAAACGGCACGCGGCGCGAGAGCGTTAGAAGCTCCTCTCTATCCTCGATCAATACGGTGATAGATACCGTACCGCCGAAAAGAATATGACCGCCCTCGGCGCTTGCCTTTTCTATGTGCGGCTCGGCGTACGCGTAGAGCGGGCGAAGCGCCTCTTTGTCCTT
>JAZOSE010000067.1:0-3553 GCA_045656965.1 Eubacteriales bacterium | reverse complement strand
TTAAAAGCAAATTCGAGCAGAAAAAACACGGTTTTTGAAAACCGTGTTTTCGTAGAGGCTTTAGCTGTTTTGAAGAATGTCTGCTCCGAAGGGCAAGATGGCGAGCTGCGCCAGCTTAAAGAACTGCTTGCCGAAGGGAATACCGATGACTGTAATGCAAAGAACTATGCCTACGACAGCATAACCGAGCGCCAATTCCCAGCCGAAGAAAAGCATCCAGATGATATTGGCAATAGGATGCTCGTTAAACTCGGTGCGAATGGTCTTGCCAAAGGGCGAAAGCGTGACCTGCGCGATCTTGAAGCACTGAACGCCAAAGGGAATGCCAACGATCGTAATGCAAAGAAGAAGCGCTAAGACGGACCACGCAAGCGCGGAAACAAGACCGCCGAAAATGATCCAGATAAGATTGCCGATAAATTTCATACTGTCTCTCCTTTAAGTCGTTTTGTTTATTATATCACGCCTTTATCCGCCTGTCAATACCCCTGACTTTTTCCTTCGCACTCGCCACGCGCAAGATATGGCGGATTTTTTTCATTTTCCCTTGACAAACACTTTCCTTTATGTTATACTAAAACCGCAAAAAATAATCCTATTTGGAGGACCATACGATGAACAGAATTAAGACTGTTGAAACCAAGGATATCGCTAAGACCGTAAAGAACGGCGGCTGCGGCGAATGCCAGACCTCTTGCCAGTCTGCTTGCAAGACCTCTTGCGGCGTTGCAAACCAGCAGTGCGAGAATAAGGAAAATAAGTAATTTTCCTCAACCGGATAAAACGCTGTCTTTTGCAAGGCAGCGTTTTAATTTTCAAACCGACTTTGATTAGGAGAAAATATGGTACATCAGTATAAGCTTAACGGATATAACATCGTCCTCGATACCGCCAGCGGCTCGGTACATACCGTTGACGAGGTCGCCTACGATGTGATAGAAATGTACAAATCGCACGCCCCCGAGCAGATCGTCGGGGCGATGCTTCAAAAATACGGTGACCGCCCCGACGTGACCGAGGAGGATCTGCTCGCCTGCATTGAGGACGTGCGTGCGCTTGAAGCGGCGGGAAAGCTCTTTTCCGTCGATGCCTACGAGGAGCTTGCTTGCAACTATAAAAACAATAGCAAGGTCATCAAGGCGCTTTGTCTGCACGTGGCGCACACCTGCAACCTCAACTGCTCGTACTGCTTCGCCAGCCAAGGCAAGTATCAGGGGGAGCGCGCCTTAATGAGCTTTGAGGTCGGCAAGCGCGCCTTTGATTTCCTCATTGAAAACTCGGGCGCGCGCCGCAACCTTGAGGTCGACTTCTTCGGCGGCGAGCCGCTTATGAACTGGGAGGTCGTAAAAAAGCTCGTGGCATACGCGCGAAGCATCGAAAAAGAAAAAGGCAAGAACTTCCGCTTCACCCTGACCACCAACGGACTTTTAATTGACGACGAGGTCATCGATTTTCTGAATAAGGAAATGAGCAACGTCGTTTTAAGCCTGGACGGTCGCCGCGAGATCCACGACCACTTCCGCCGCGACTATGCGGGTGCGGGCAGCTACGAAAAGATCGTTCCTAAGTTTAAAAGGCTCGTTGAGGCGAGAGAGGGAAAGAACTATTATATGCGCGGCACCTTCACGCATAACAACGTGGACTTTACGAACGACATTTTCCATATGGCAGACCTCGGCTTTACGGAGCTGAGCATGGAGCCCGTCGTTTGCCCGCCGAGTGACCCCTATGCGCTCACCGAGGAGGATATGCCGAAGATTTTTGAGCAATACGAGATCCTCGCAAAGGAAATGCTCAAAAGAAAAAAACAGGGTCGTCCCTTCTCCTTCTACCACTATATGCTTGACCTTAAAAACGGCCCCTGCATCTATAAAAGAATTACGGGCTGCGGCTCGGGCACCGAATATATGGCGGTCACGCCTTGGGGCGAGCTTTTCCCCTGCCACCAGTTTGTCGGAGACCCTAAATACAGCCTCGGTAACGTCTTTGACGGCGTAACCAACACCGAAATTCAGGACGGCTTCCGCTCCTGCAACGCCTACGCACGCCCCGAATGTAAGGACTGCTGGGCAAGGCTGTATTGCTCGGGCGGCTGTGCCGCAAACTCCTATCACGCCACGGGAAGCATCACGGGCGTTTATAAGTACGGCTGCGAGCTCTTCAAAAAGCGCATCGAATGCGCCGTGATGATGCAGGTAGCCGAATCGGAGGAATAAAATGACCACTCCCATTGCGGACTTTTTAAATGAATACGCAGAGAAAAACGCTTCGCGCTTTCATATGCCCGGCCACAAGGGAGTGTCCTATCTCGGGTGCGAGGGCATAGATATCACCGAAATTGGCGGTGCCGACGTTCTCTATTCTCCAAGCGGCATCATCGCCGAGAGCGAGGAGAACGCCACCCGTCTTTTCGGTACGCGCCACACCTACTACTCCACCGAGGGCTCGACCCTCGCCATCAAGGCGATGCTTGCGCTCGTCAAGCAAAGAAGTCCTCGCACAGAAAAAACGGCGGTGCTCGCCGCAAGAAACGCGCACAAGTCGTTTTTATACGCCTGCGCGCTCCTTGATATGGATGTAAAATGGCTCTATCCCACCGTCTTTGAGCATCTTTGCTCCTGCAAGATAGGGGCGGAGGAGTTAAGCGCGGCGCTCGACGCTTGCCAAACGCTCCCCTGTGCCGTCTATATCACCTCGCCCGACTATCTTGGAAACACCCTTGATATCGCCGCACTCTCCCGCGTGTGCCACGAAAGAGGAATACCGCTTCTCGTCGACAACGCCCACGGGGCGTATCTCGCCTTCACCGAGCCCTCGCTTCACCCCATAGCGCTCGGCGCGGATATGTGCGCCGACTCCGCGCATAAGACCCTACCTGTTTTAACGGGCGGCGCGTATCTTCATATCGCGAAGGGCTTTGACGTCAGCGACAAAGAGGTGCGCTCCGCGCTCTCGCTCTTCGCATCCACC
This sequence comes from Eubacteriales bacterium, assembly GCA_045656965.1. Taxonomy (GTDB): domain Bacteria; phylum Bacillota; class Clostridia; order Oscillospirales; family CAG-272; genus UBA1740. Next base: position 583 of record JAZOSE010000067.1, on the reverse strand, counting down.
AGCCCCTCGTATTTAACGCTTGCCTCGCTTGACCTTTGCAACGCCCGTCTTGCCTCGGACTATCCCGACGCGCTCCGCGCACATATAGAAAAAACGAAGGCGCTGAAGGCGCGCCTCGCGTCGCTCGGCTTCCCCACGGAAGCGAGCGAGCCCTTAAAGCTCGTCCTTTCCCGCGCGTCGTGCGGCTACGGCGGCGAGGAGCTTGCAAGGCTCCTTCGCGAAGGCGGCATTGAGCCCGAGTTTTTTGACCGCGACACGCTTGTTTTGATGACCTCGCCGCAAAACTCCGACGAGGATCTCGAAAGGCTTTTAGAGGTCCTTGGGTGCCTGCCGAAAAGAGTGCCCGAAAGGCTCTCCCTCCCTCGCCCCGAGGTGCTTCCCTCTCGCCTTTGTGCGCGTGAGGCGATATTTAGCCCCTCAAAAACCGTGCCGACAGTAGAAGCCGTCGGAAGAATATGTGCCTCGCCCACCGTCGCCTGCCCACCCGCCGTGCCTATCGTTATGAGCGGCGAAGAGATCACGGAGAGCGCGGCATCGCTTATGCTCTACTACGGCATAGTGCAGATCGAGGTCGTAAAATAAA
>JAZOSE010000066.1:0-2108 GCA_045656965.1 Eubacteriales bacterium | reverse complement strand
GGCATTCTCCGACCTTCTCTCCGACCAAAACGGCGATGGCAAGGTGTCGGTGAACCTCGTTTCCTACTGGGTAAACAGCAATATTGAAAACGAGGACTTCTCACAGACCGATATTAACTACACGCTCAATTACTCTATGACCAACAAGCAGGCGTACATAGACGAGGTCAAGGCAGGCAACGTTTCCGTCTTCCTCGTTTCCCCGGAGCTTTTCCACCTTGTTGACGACGAGGCGGGCTTTATGCGCGTGACCGATATTTTCCCCGAGCTTGAAGAATATCAGAACGAGGTATGCGTGTTTGACGAGGACGGCAAGATCAACCGCTTCGGCGTGGTGCTTTCCAAGACCGCGTTTGGAGAGCGTGCAGGGCTTTCCTCACTCCCCAAGGACACCATCCTTTGCATTCGTAAAAAATCACCGATGACAGGCTTTTTCGGCGCACAAAGAGCCGAGGAGGCACACGCGCTTGCCGTGGACGTTTTCAAAAATGCGCTTGCGCTCGGTAAGAAGCAGTAACTTAAAATATAACCGTTATGCGTAAATTTTCAGAATATTTCGGCGACAGGCGCTTTTGGCGCTCAACGGCGCGGCTCGCGCTCCCCATCGCCATTCAAAACCTTCTTATTTCCTCCTTCTCTATGGTGGATACCGCGATGGTCAGCCAGCTTGGCGACGACGCGCTCTCCGCCGTCGGTATGGCGGGACAGTGGTCGTGGCTTCTTAACATTTTTATGTTTGGCATCGCCTCCGGCGCCTCGGTGTTTTTCTCACAGTTCTGGGGTGTGCGCGACGTAAAGGGCATTCAAAGAACGACGGGAATGACGCTCATCGTCTCCTTCGCTATTGCCCTTCCCTTTTTCCTTATGGCGATCATATCGCCCACGTTCGTGATCTCGCTCTTCAATCGCGACGCCGCGATACTCGAGCTTGGCGGCGCGTATCTTTCCATCGCGCTTTGGTCGTATCCCGCGATCGCCCTCAACAGTGCAGTGTCAGCCACCCTGCGCTCCACCGAATGCGTAACGCTTCCGATGACGGTTTCGGGTGTCAGCACCCTGCTCAACGCGGCGCTCAACTACGTATTTATTTTTGGCATCGGCCCTATTCCCTCTATGGGTGTGCGCGGCGCGGCACTTGCCACCGTGATTTCCGCGTGGGCGGGTCCCATCTTCCTTATTATCTTCGCCATATTCAAAAAAACGGTGCTGTGCGCCTCGCTTCGCGCCTTCTTCTCCTTTAAAAAGGAAGAATTTGCGCGTGTGTTCCGCCGCATGCTCCCCGTGATCTTCAACGAAGGGCTTTGGGGGCTTGGCACTTGGGTGGTCGGCTTGATCTACGCCAACCTCGGCAAGGACGAGTACGGCGGCGTGACGATCGCACGCACCTGCGAAATGATCGCCTTTGCCTTTATTCAGGGCATGGGCGCGGCTTGTTGCGTTATGGTCGGCAAAAAGGTCGGCGCGGGCGAAACCGAGGACGCGGTGCGCGACGCACGACGCTTTGCGATCCTCGTTCCCTGTCTATCCGTTTTCCTTGGCGGCGCGATGCTGCTTCTTAGGTCTCCCATTCTCTCGCTCTTTAATATGAGCGAAAGCCTTTCCGAGATCACGCTTGCCACAGCGAGCGGTATGCTCTTTATCTACGCGGCTGAGATTGCGCTTCGCAACATTCCGTATATCCAGATCGTAGGCATCTTCCGTTCGGGCGGTGACACGCTCTTCGCCTCGATCTACGACATCGGCTGTCTTTGGCTTCTCGCCATTCCCGCGGCGCTGCTTGCCTCGTGGGCAGGGCTTCCCTTCCTTGCCGTCGTTGCTATCGTATATATGTGCGAGGACTGGCCAAAGGCGTTCTTCTGCATTATGCGCTTTAAGAGCCTTAAATGGATCAAGCCCGTCACCGAGATGGGAGTAAAGGGACACAAGGCGTTTTTAGAAAAAAGAAAACAAAAAAACGAAAAAACGTCTAAAAAGGTGACTTAGTCACATACAAACGCGAAAAAAAGCGTTATAATGGTATCGTAGTTGAGAAACAACTGCCAAATACAAAATAAAAAAATTGACATAAAAGGAGATCACATTATGAAAAAGTTTGTTTGCACCATTTG
>JAZOSE010000065.1:0-3658 GCA_045656965.1 Eubacteriales bacterium | reverse complement strand
TCCCCCCACCCATCTATCCCCCAAAAAACAAAAAAAAAAACAGACCGCCGTTTTCCCCCCTTTGGGTTAGCAAATCTGCGTTTTTTTGTTATGTTTATTTTTCAATTAAAAGGTTAGTTGAGTGGTTTAACACCCGTTCCGCGCTCGGTAAGTAAGTAGCCGATACGGAAGCAGATCTGCCACAAGTCAAGGTAGCGCTCAAAGAAGATCCGCCCCAAGTCGGCATTCTCGACGGTCAGTATATCCTCCACGGTAGAAGCGGTGTCTGGGAAAAACGCCGGCTAAAAATAACCCATTTTGCAAAGCTTCGTTTGCAAAATGGGCGATTTCTTTTTTATTTTTCTTGTTCAAAAAGCTCTTTTACGCGTCCGAGCTTCAAAAGCATACGGAGAATGCGCGCGGCGCATTTTTCTACCGTCTCGCGCGAGAGTGTGCCGTTATCCAGTGCCTCCGTCACGCGGTCGATCTCACCCGTTGCCATTTTCAGGTCGTGACCCGCCTTTAGCTCCTCCACGTGGCTCGAATCGTTCCACCAGTCGGTGAAGAACACGCCGTCCCAGCCCCACTCGTCGCGCGGAATGGAGGTGATCATGGTGTAGTCCTCGCACACCTTCACGTCGTTCGCGTGGTTGTACGAGCTCATGATTGCCCACGGGTCTGCCATCTTCACGGCGATCTCAAAGCCACGGATATAAAGCATACGAAGCGCGCGCTCGGAAATACGGCTGTTGGACTTTAAGCGCTCATACTCGGTGGAGTTTGCCGCATAATGCTTTAAAACAGTAGCAACGCCCTTGGACTGTACGCCGCGGATAAAGTAAGCGGCGCTCACACCCGCGAGGACGGGGTCCTCAGAGTAGTAGGAGCAGTTGCGTCCTCCAAGAGGACTGCGCAACAGGTTAATGGAGGGGCCAAGCAGATAGTCAACGTCGTAGGTGCGGCACTCGTCGCCAAAATGCTCGCCGAAGCTCTCACAAAGCGCCTTATTAAAGGTCGCCGCCAAGACCATACCGCCGGGGTATGCCGTCGGGAACTTAGAGTATTGACGAAGTCCGCAAGGACCGTCGGAGGTCTGACCGGGGAGAATGCCGTGCGCGTAGACAGGGCTGTTACAGCCCACATCTCCCGTCGGGGTGGCGTTCTGTCCCGTTCCCGAAACGACGGTGGCAAGCTCATGGTTCGTAAGAGACGAAAGAAGCGCCTCCAAGGTCGCTCTTCCGTGATAAACGTCGGAAAGCTGAATGCCGACTCTCTCCACGCCCTCGCCGCTATCTAGTCGCACGGGTGGCGGGATCACCCTCGATCCGGCCTTTCCCCTTTCGCCCGCCGTTTCGGCGCTTGTGGTGGCGGGGGCGCATTTTTTAAGATACAAGCCGTAAAATTCGGGTGCCGGTACGCTCTCGATGACGATCTTCAAATGCGCGTCGCCCTTCGGAAGATGAATGCGGTAGGGAGCAGAGCGGGTGATGCCGCCAGTCTTCTTAAGGGGCTCACCGACAAGCGGCTGAACGATGTTCGACACCGCAACGCTCATCACCTTGGAGATCGGCTTTTCGTCGCACTTATAGGTGTAAAGGAAGGAAAGCTCGTAGTCACCCTCCTCCTCTACGGCGAGCTTAAAGGCAACGTATTTGCCGGCCCACCAGAAGTCGCCGATACCAGTTTTGCCGTTTCCGTCCTTATCGGTGTAGTTGTAAATCGCAAGGCCGAAGCTCGATTCATAGACGCTGCCCGGCTCAATGAAGCTCTCGCCGCTTCCGCGAATAACCGTTTTCGCCTCTTTCTTTTCAAGATAGATCGTATCGACAAAAGGCGCGTCTTCCTTCGCCGTCAAGGTAATTTCAAGGCGATTTGCGGGCAGCATAACGAAGATGGAGCCGTCGCCCCTGTCGCTCTTTTCGGAAAAGGGCGTTTTGCCTACCTTAACATCGAAAAGCGCGGAGGCATCGACCCTCTCGCCATCCTTCAAGAAGCCGAGGTAATGCGTGCCGTTGGCGCCGGGAAGCACGCGGAAGCAAACGCTGTCGCCCGCCTTCATTTCGCGGAAGGAGGGGGCGGATCGCTTGCAGCCCTTTTCAAACGAAAGCACCGTCTCTCCCATTGCCGTTAAGCAGTGGTAGCGGTCGGGGTCGTAGGGCGGCTCGGGAAGTGCTTCGGTGCCACCAAAGGAGGTAAGGCGCTCGGGGAGTGTGGTTTGGATCTTATGGCAGGTGCGGACCGTGCGCGTTTTTTCCTCGGTATGTACGCCCGCAAGCGCAAGGTCTCGGCTGCTCGTGCCGAGAAGAAGACGATACTCTCCCTTTTCAAGAACGAACGCGGAGCTTTCTCCCAAAACGCCGAGGTCGTCGTAGCTCGCCATATCCTCAACCGAAACAGAAAGCGTTAAGACCTCGCTCTCGCCGGGAGCCAAAAGCTTGGTTTTTTCAAAGTCGCAAAGCGACTTTGCGGGATTGTCAAGACGCGCGCCGTCCGAAAGCGCAGGGGGGGCAAAATAAAGCTGTAAAACCTCTTTGCCCGCACAAGCTCCCACGTTACTGACGCGGGCAGAAACGGTAATTATACCGTCCTTTTCGGTATAGCCTACGCCGTCCACGGTAAAGCGAGTGTAGGAAAGACCGTGACCGAAGGGGAAAAGCAGATTTTTATCCGCGCCCTTCACCGTGTCAAAATAGCGATAGCCCATAAAAACGTCCTCGCGGTAGTCCTGCACAAGACCGCCGCCAAACTGACCGAAGCTTTCGCTTGAGGAATAATCCTCGTATTTTTCCGAGAAGGAGAAGGGCAACTTACCCGAGGGGCTCTCTTTGCCAAGAAGGATCTCTGCCGCGGAAAGCATACCGATCTCGCCCATAGCGTTTAAGTAAAGGATCGCGTCGATCTTATACTCCTTGAGGAAGGAAAGGTCGATCGCACAGCCAATATTAAGCACAAGGACCGTCTCGCTCATGACGCTTACGACGTTCTTTATCATTTCCCTCTCAGTCGGGCTGATGATATAGTCGCCCTCCACGTTTTGCATATCGTGGTTCTCGCCACTGGTGCGTGCAAGGACGATCACACCCGTCGTATATCCTCTGTCCCTTGCCGCCTCGACCACGGAAAGCGGAAGCTCCATTTCGGGATAGGCGTGCGAGTTCTCGTCGGAGCGGTATAGATTTGCCGCCTCGTTTTTGTGCCAGTCGGCATATACGGTGCGGAGCTCTTCATCAAGAGATGCACCCGACATTTTTAACGAATCGTAAAAGCCGTGGACGCGGTCGGGGGGCACGCGCGTGCCGTCCATCGCTTTTTTTTCCGGCTGCTGTGCGGCGCCGAACACGGCGACCTTCTTTTCTCCAAGCGGCAAAACGTCGCTGTCGTTCTTCAAAAGAACGATGCCCTCGTCAGCAATTTGCTTGGCTATTTCAATATAATCCTTTTGAGTCATTGCTTTTCTCCTTATGTTTTTAGGCGAAAGATGCGCCCTTGAAGCTATTTTACCATTCTTTCTCTCATTTTTCAAGGGGTTTTTGCTTTTTTAAAAGCAAATTCGAGCAGAAAAAACACGGTTTTTGAAAACCGTGTTTTCGTAGAGGCTTTAGCTGTTTTGAAGAATGTCTGCTCCGAAGGGCAAGATGGCGAGCTGCGCCAGCTTAAAGAACTGCTTGCCGAAGGGAAT
>JAZOSE010000064.1:0-2369 GCA_045656965.1 Eubacteriales bacterium | reverse complement strand
CCGTCCTTGAAGGAGCATACGGCAGTTGCCTGTGTTTCCATAGCGTTTACTTCCTTTTTGTTTTTCCTTTTTACTTAGTATACCAAGCTCGCTTGGCGAATTCTGTCGCACCGAGGGGTAAAAAAAGAAAAGAGCCGATTTTTCGGCTCTTTGTTTTCTCATTATTTGAGGACATTTTTGATTGCCCAAAGCTGAAGGCGCTTGGGAAGGGCGTTCAAAAGAAGCAAAAGGGGGTTGCGATTGATAGCGTAGGCAAAGCGCGGTCTTTTCTTTTCTAAAATCCCTATGGCACGGCGAGCAAGTCTTTCGGGTGGAATATGACGCGCCTCTACCCGCTCTACGATGCGTTTAAAGCGCGCGGCGTTGGGGGTATAAAGCTCCGTGCGCTCGCAAAAGCGGTCAAGCGCGGCGGTGGATGCGCCGAGCATATCCGTATTGACCGCGCCCGCGCGAAGCACTGAGACGGACACGCCGAGCAGCTGTACCTCCATAGCGAGCGAGTAGGCATATTTATCAAGTGCTGCCTTGGTAACGGCGTAAACTCCCGTAAAGGGCAAGGGGGCGAGCGGAGCAAGCTCGCTTGTGGTGATAAGAATGCGGCTTCCCTTTTTGAGAAGCGGAAGAAACGCCTTATTGACGCGGGCGGCAATAAAGAAATTGATGCGAAAGGCGTCCTCCAGCGTTTTGATGGACATTTCGATCAGGGAGTCGAGCATATAGGTACCCGCAAAGTGAACGACGGCGAAAAGCCTGTCGGTATGCCCTTGGACCTCAGCGAGCGCGGCGTCGACACCCTCGTCGCTCGTTAGGTCGGCGCAGATGGGGTATATATCCTCCTCGCTTGCCTCTACTCTTTTGTCAAGAGCAAAAACGGAATATCCTTTATTCTTTAGGGCTTGCACGGTGGCTTTTCCCATGCCGCCGTAGGCACCTGTAACGAGAACGCATTTTTTCATAGAGTGCATCCTTGCTTTTCTTTTTTTATAGTATAGCATACAGCACCGCTTTTTTCAATCCCTGTTTTTTAATTTCGAGACTTTACTTTTCGTATCTTCCGTGCTATCGCTATGCAAAGGGGCGAGCTCACAGCAAGGAAGAACGCTTTATCCGATTTAAAGGGCGGACGAATTTTGCCTTTGGCATGCCGTACACCTTTGGATTTCCCTCTCACGCGGGGTTGACTTTTTCTTCCTTTTATGCTATAATGTAAGAGTTTTAAGAGGAGAAAAAGCCTATGAAAAACAAAAAAAAGAAAAAAGAAAAGTGGGTCAGGTGGCGGCATAAGCTTGTCAGAGATCTCTTGTACCTCCCCCTTGGCACCTGGATCCGTTTAAAATATCGCATCAAGATCGAGCGCTTCCGTGAAAAGAAGAGACGGCAGTATTTGATCTTGACCAACCATCAAACGCCCTTTGACCAGTTCTTTATCTCTATGTCCGTTCGGGGCGCTATATATTATATGGCGACCGAGGATATCTTCTCGATGGGCTGGCTCTCACGCCTCATTCGTTTTTTGATCGCGCCTATTCCCATCAAGAAGCAGACCACGGACGTGAAGGCAGTTTTAAACTGCTTGCGCATCGTCAAGGAAGGCGGCACGATCTGCATTGCCCCTGAGGGAAACCGCACATATAGCGGCAAGCCCTGCCATATCAATCCCGCCATTGCCCCCTTAGCGCGCAAGATGGGGCTTCCCATCCTTCTTTACCGCATCGAAGGCGGATACGGCACACAGCCGCGTTGGAGCGACAAGGTGCGCCGCGGCAGGATGCATGCAGGCGTTGCCCGTGTGATCGAGCCTGAGGAATATGCATCCCTTTCCGACGAAGCACTTTGCGGGCTGATCAAGGACACGCTCACCGTTGACGAGGCTTCTGTCGATACGCTCTACCGCTCGCGCCACCGTGCCGAGTATTTGGAGCGTGTGCTTTACGTTTGCCCACACTGCGGTCTTTCCCGATTTGAAAGCCGACGCGATACGGTGCGTTGCCTTTCCTGCGGACGCGGCGTGCGTTACCTTGAAAGCAAGGAGCTTGAGGGCTTAAAGGAAAAGTTGCCCTTCCGCTTTCTCGCGGACTGGTACGAGTACCAAGAAAATTTTGTTCGCGCACTAGATCTTTCCCCCTATGAGGACGCGCCGATGTTTACCGACGGCGAAGTAAGGCTTTCTCGCGTCATCCCTTATGAGAAGAAGGTAAAGCTTGAAAAGCGAGCAGTCGTATCTCTTTACGGCAACAGCATTGCGGTGAAGGGCAAAAAAGAGGAGTACCTCTTTTCCTTCGACGAGGTGAGCGCGGTGACGGTGCTTGGCAGAAACAAGGCAAATATCTATATTGACAAGGATATTTATCAGTTGAAGGGCGACAAGC